>JAGDBK010000036.1 GCA_017959065.1 Clostridia bacterium
ATTTCTGTTCGTCGGCTCGGAACTTTGCCTGCGGCTTCCTTCAGATTCCGTCTCACGGCGGACACCCTTGCCGTTCGGCTAACACTTCCTACTACCAAGCGTGTAGTGGACTTTCACCACCAAGCTATTGCCCATGGCGGGAGTACAACAATAAGGCCTTCTATGATATTTTCTATCATAGAAGGCCTTTCTAATTTATGGAAAACTGTAAGTCCGACGGTCCTCTAATACAGATCAGTAATACCGTCTGCAGACTGAGATATGAATCTATCTTTCCCTTGCCTATGCAGTTTTATTCGTCAGTACACTCACTGAAAACGTTTATGTGACGATCTGGTCGGAGAAGAAAGACTGCAAAGAGCCTTTCCCTAAGTTCTGTCGGCAGTGTCTTCTGCTCCGGCCCAGCAGTTCACTTTTTCCGGATGGCCTTGAAGACTCTTTCCTTTACCCGTACCAGCAAGTTTCTGAAATAGATACACTCTTCCCTGTTCCAGAAGATCAGGACCAGAACGCAGGGAACTGACAATCCGACAAAAAGGATATGTACTATTACCGAGAACCAGCCATGGCCGACAAATACGTTATTGCATATAAACATATCCGCCGCACATATAGCCGATAGGATAAAAATGTACAGGAAATTCTTTTTATAATACTCCGAGACCGGCTTAAAATTATTGAAGCTGTATTTATGTATAAGTATCGGATCGATCAGGAAATTTGTAAAGAAGTATGTCGCGATCGTTCCGACCACAACTCCGCTGATCCCCCATATCTGGACAAGAGCGATCGACACTCCCAGATTGACCAGGATGCCCAACAGCGGTCTGTACCACATCTGACGGAATACACCGCTTACAGACCTGATCTGCGTGAGATTCAGGATGATACCGGCAAATAAGAGTTCAACTCCAATCAGGACAGGCAGAACAGAGTCAACGACATATTTCTCTCCAAGCCATACCTGAATCAGTTCATTTGCGCAGACTGCTACTCCCACACCTGCGGTGCCGAATAACACTATAGACACGAAATTGACAATTTTGAAGAAGCTGTACTGCTTTTCGACAGATTCTGTTGCGAACAGATTACCCATGCTTGCTCTGATCGCTTCATATACCTTTTTCAGTAAAGAAACGATCGTCCTGTAGATCAAAAGATAATTAGAGTACTTGCCGACCAGAACAAGTCCCCAGAATGTGCTCAGGACAAGATTATCCGTTGCTTTAATGACGACCGCGTTTATCTTATACAGGAACAGAGCGCCGCAGTCTTTTATCAGTCCGAATACTTCTTCCTTGCTGATAGAATCCTTTTCACGAATGAAAAATTCCGGATAACGCTTCTTCGAAATGATCGCGTTTATAATATTCTTGATGATATTGAAAACGATTACCGATGCCGTGTATATGACAAAATCTCTTAAGAATATCAAGATCAGGATCTGCGTGACGCTTGTCATGATCGTGACGGCATAATCTGCGACATCCAGAATATACTTCTTCTGGTTTGCACGCATTATTGCGCTGCGGTACGCAAAAAACAGATACGAAGATACGCTCTGGAGAAGATACAGGATAAAAACCAGTACCGCGTTGATCTCCAACGCCTCAAGAGACTCATAATCTTTTATCAGAAAAGGGAGCGTTGGGATGAGGCACAGACCCAGGACCATTATGGCAATACCTATAACCCGGTAGGCCTGCTTATAAAATTTCATCAGCACCCTTACTCTTTTTTCATCATTGTTTGCCAGAGGCTGATAAAGTTTAAAGGTTATCGCAGTCGCCACACCCAATTCTGTCAATGAAAGCATTGAAAGAATATTGGTAAACAGACCGCCTATCCCCAGATAAGATGCGCCCAGAGTATTGACAAATACGGTTCTGGTGACAAAATGGAGCGCTGTTACAAGCAACTGTCCGCCAATACTAGTAATAAGGTTAAGGGCTGAGTTTCTCGTTCTAGATGATTTTTTCATTATTATAATCTCTTCATCGTCAATCATACGGCTTACTTATTCAGTGAAGTCCATGAAACAAATCGTATTTCGCCCAGCTGTTTTACCATGGCAACTTGTACTTCCGGAGGTCTCATATCTCATATAGTCGCAGGCCTTGCCTTGTCAAGCAAAACACTGTCTCATAATCCGGGCGTAAGAAATGTCAAGAATTATTCGCGCATTATTAAAGGCCGGAGCGTTCTATCGAAAAGATAAAGCGCTAACAATAATGCCAGATAATAAAAGTAAGCAGAACCTTGGAATTAATGCCGCCAGGTGACAGTAAAAAAGGCAGTGTCGTGTGCACTACCTCCGATAAATCCAAAATAGCGCTTTAGTTGCTCCTTGATGTTGCCGTATCATTCTGGCATTATTCAGACAGACGGTATTATTCAAATTAACGATCCTGATGATGTCAATGAAAAACACCTTATTAATTCAGCTATTAAAATATACTGACAATGATTACCGGATGTTATTGTACGGCCATTGATTTGGAAATATTATGTGTTACTAGAAAATCTTCTTGGTTGATCTATGCATCATATTATCTCACAGATGATTTGCCTTCTCCTTCAGGATGCTCTTTGCTGTTCTCGTTATCCATCGCCGTCGTCTGTCCGGCAGCAATACCCTCAGTACTCTTTGACTGGCACAATATGGCCGCTGTCGCGAACATCAGTCTGAGATCCGTCAGAACGCTCATATCCTTTATATACATGAGATCAAATTCAAGCTTCTCATAGGGATCTGTATTATATTTTCCATATACCTGTGCATAACCGGTAAGACCTGCCTTGACCTGAAGACGAAGCATAAACTCAGGCATTGTCTGGCAATACTTCTCCGCTATTTCCGGACGTTCCGGCCTCGGACCGACAATACTCATATCACCTCGAAAAATATTCCATAACTGAGGCAGTTCATCCAAACGGCACTTTCTAATAAAACGCCCAATAGGAGTTATCCGGTCGTCTTTTTCTCCGGAACTTAAACGAGCGACACCGTCTTTTTCAGCGTCTACACGCATTGACCTGAACTTCCAGATTTTAAACTTTTTTCCGTCCTTGGTCAGACGCACCTGTTTATAGATCGCAGGCCCCCTGTCATATAACCGGATACATACAGCAGTTATTATAAGGATAGGACTTGAAATAATCAGACCAACCAGAGATGCAATAATATCAAACCCGCGCTTTGCAATAGCATAACCTATTCCCTGAGCTGCTCGGTTTACATACATTATAGGCGTATCAAATGCCTGGATATGTACTGCCTGCTGCATAATTACATCTCCGACATGAGGCAGATAGAATCCGGGAATGTTGTTTTCCTGACAGTATTTCAAAATGCCGTTTCTGCATCTTGAATTCACACCGGTAACAAATATCGCGTCGTAGTTCTCCAGCTGATCTCTGATCTCGGAAAAATCACCGTCATGCATTATCTCTTTTTCGATTCTAAACAGCCGTCCGACGGTTCTTTCTTCAATAGTACCGATCCTGTTGCGGTCAACTGTATTGCGGAAAATCAGAACAGCGCTTTTCGGAGGATTAAGACGGAAGAACAGACGATTAGCCAGACAAGACCATATCGTATCGCAAATAAGCTGGATGAAAAAAACACATATCAGAGGCAGAGGATTCCTGAACCGGCTCCAACCGATGGAAACTGAAAAATACATGATGACAAGGCTAAAGAACTGAGCCATTCCCTGAGCAAACACCAGGGTCTTAAAGCAGCTGTAGCCAAGAAGATAGCCGTTGTAAGTCCTGTAAAAGAACAGCACCAATACTCCATAGCCAATTATCACAAAATAATTATAACGGAAGCCGATTTTGGCAAAGTCGGGCAGGCCATTATACCGAAACCAGAACCATGAAATCGAAAACAAGACAACGATAACCAGAAAATGGAGCAGTTTCAGCAAAGAGATAACCGACTGATTTATAAATGTTTTTTTTGTGTTCTTATTATCCATAAAAGCACCCTGATCGCAATTATATACAATTATATAAGAATAATTAAATAGTACGAGATATTAGCGCCCAATTAATTGAGAAATCATTTGCACGAGTTTGGGCCAAATGGCCTCCCTATGGTAACCTGATTCGGTGTAAAAAACCAAAATCAATACAATCACCACTGGAGGCCATCCGAAAAACTATTGATAGACTATTCTCAACGAAATGGTACTTTACACTTCAAAGAGATCAGTAACAGTCTGTTTATAACAAGAAAGTCCGAGTGAAATCAATCGGACTTTCATTTCCCATCATCACACAGGAAGCGGATAATCATTTAGGGTTGTAAAAACACTTGATAACCAGTTCTTTCACGGAATTCTCGTCCGGATAAAACTCCATAAACTCATCACCGACTGTGGATTCGCCCTTCATTATATCGACAAAGGAAAAATCGTAATCGGATATCTTGTTGAACAATTCTTCAAGCTGAGTAACAGATCTGTCGGAAACGATCTTGCCGTTAATATCTTCAAGAACATCAAGAACGAAACCTCTGTCCTCGTCGATCTTATTCTTCAGTTTTTGAAAAACGGCGTCAAAATACTGTCTCTGCCTTTCCATTCTGGAAATATTTGTCCCGTCGCCGACATTCCTTCTGCCCCGGACGTAAGTCAAAGCCTGGTCAGCTTTCAGCTTGACCGTCTCACCTTTGACAAGTCCGCTTTCGCCGTTGAAATCATCCAAAACGGTAACTTCTACACCGCCGACCGCGTCATTAATGATCCCGACGCAGTCCATCGTCATGGAAAGATAATGATCAACTCGCGCATTGAGCAACAGTTTAGAAACGGCATTCGCCACATTCCTGCAGCTGACTTCCCTGCCGTTACCGTAGTTGTGAGACAGAGCTATCTGTTCAATAATAGAGTCTATCTTGTTTCCGGCGATCCCGAGAACATTGACTTCTGTCATAGTATCTCTGTTGATCTGAATCGCTTTGCACGTTTTTTCTCTAGTGTCAAAGACAAACAGAACCAACATATCTGCCTGACTGTCATTGTTATATGACTCGGAAATCTCGTAGTCGCTGGTTTTATCTAGTCCGATCAGAAGGAAAGTCTCTATGCCGTCCTTCAATACATATGAAGAACCGTTATACTCAATAGTCTTTTCGAGCTGCACGTCACGGGAACTGAATACCCCATGACGCGCATCCCAAATACTTATCCCTATCAAAGCAACTGAAGCCACAAAAACAAATGCCAGCGCAACCATTACATAGCGTATAGCTTTCTTATTCATAAGTATCAACGCTTCCTTCCGGTTTTGCCATCACCGTGTTTATGACTCAACCAACATAATCCCCTTCCGATGAACACCGAAACAGAATCGTTGTTAATTTGCTCTTTCTTTTCTGGTCTTAACTATAAGAGCAAATGCACCGCCGAGGACAACGACTGCAGCGATAATAACGGGAACGATGTTGAAGTCAGCTGTCTGCGGAGCATCCTGAGCCGTATACTTGACGATAGCAAACGGGCTGAGTCCGTCAACGGATATTGTCATTTTGTTGCCGTTGATTTTAACATCCTTAACGACTTCTGCTTTGCCGTCAACAAAGTGAACTACAGCGGCAACAGAAGCGAATCCCTTCTTAGAGGAAAGAGTAAAGGTTACCTTCTTGCCATAAAATCCGACATAGTTGTCGTTGCTGTCGAACACGGATGCGTCAAAAAGATCGCTGATCGCGAGATCATCAACCTTCTTGCCAAGCTCAGCTGCTACAGCGTCGATGCCCGGAATAACGGCAGAGAGGCTGGAAGCATTCTTGAGCTGCTTGAAAGCATCTTCAAGATCAGTCTTCAGCTCAGCGGGAAGCTTAGCTCTTTTAGCGAACGGGGTAACAACAAGCTTGAGGCCGTCGCCGTCTTCGATATCATAATCTTCAAGAGTCGGACCAAGTTCGCCTTCTGCACTGGGTACATCAACCGCGAAAATAATGCTGTTCATGCCGAGAAGCATAGCAACAACAAGAATAAGTCCAATTACCTTTTTCATTTTAAAACTTCCTTTCGTGTGAGAAAATTTCTTATTGCTTTATTACAAACAGGGAATGGCCGAACTTGTTCATGCCGTAGAGGAACTCTTTCCCTGCTTTTTTCCTGATGTAATCGAAAGCGATTCCGATTTTCGGAGCCCTGGTGTCCAGATTATGGCAGTCAGATCCCAAAAATCTCGCAAGACCGCTTCTGATCATTTTGTATGCCTTTGCTCTGTCGAAAAACGAATCAAACGCTTCGGCATTTATTTGAAGATCCGCACCGTTTTGCCTCAGTCTGTCAAACACGGAAAGATCAACAAATCCGTAATATCTGTCAACATGCGCAAGCAAGACCGTTACGACTCCGCTTCTTGAAATCTCCTCGACTTCCTTAAGCACATAGTCGGACCATCTTTCAAACGGCATCTCAAGGAGCAGGAGTCTGCTTCTCTCGATCTTGAGCTTTTCTAGACCCTCAAGTCTGCTGATGCCTTTGTAATATCTCACTTCAGCGCCTGAGATGACTGACGTTGCCGGAATTCCGCTTTCATTTCCGAGACTTGATTTCAGAAGATCCATAGACTCCGATCTCCTAGCCAAAAATGAATCAAGCCGTTCATTTTCAGCATAAAAATGAGGAGTAGCGACGACGGTATCGACGTCCTGACCTGAAAGCAGTTCCAAAAGTTTGAGCGACTCATCAAGGCTTTTGCTGCCGTCGTCCATATTCGGAAGAATATGACTGTGCCAGTCAATCACTTTTCGTCTCCTGAAATCGTGCCCTGAATCTGAACCTCCGGGCCGGTCTCATAGGGGTTTTTCTTCTTTTTGTGATAATGATAATACTTGTAATCCTTGCTCTTCCTGTATCTGTACGAGGTCTTGTCGGACGTAGCGCCGTTCATGACACAGCCGAGAATGTTCACATTGGACAGATTCAGGAGTCTGAAACAGTTCTCAAGTTCTTTTTTCGTTGTAAAATGCTCTCTTATGACCAGAACCATACCGGTGATCATCGGGGAAGCCGAAAGGGCATCCGAAACGAGGTTGACCGGCGGAAGATCCATTATAATATAGTCAAATCTGCTTTTCAGATCATTCAGAATGGCTTCCATCCTCTTGGAACTGAGGAGTTCTGAAGGGTTAGGAGGAATATCTCCGCCCGGAATAATAAACCAGTTTTTCAGGACGTCAGTCTGATAATCTCCGATCTGAGCTCCCTTTCCCATAAGCAGACTGGTCAAACCGTTCGTATTCGGGATACCCATCTTGCTTGCTATGGAAGGTATTCTCAGATCACAGTCGAGGAGCATCACTCTGCTTCCTCTCTCGGCCAGAACATATGAGAGGTTGATCGCAGTCGTGCTCTTTCCTTCGCCGCGGTTTGAACTTGTGATCCCGATAACCGGGCAGGTGACACCTTCCGGAATCGTGAAGTTCAGGTTTGTCCTGAGCAATTTATACTGCTCGATTGCGGTAAAGCCGAGATTCTTATGAAGAGTACTCTGAATATCGACTTCAGCAACCGGAGATTTGCCTTTTATAAAATCAAATGCCACTCACTTCACCGCCTTGATCTTTCTTCCGGACCGTCAATTATAATAGTAGTAACCGTACTTTTTCTTGTCGGATTCGGTGAGATCTGGAATGATCGCCAATATCGGATAATTATATGTCTGATTCACATATTCCTCGTCATGGACCGTATCATCGAGGATCACTATGACAACGATTACCGCCGCGGCAGCCAGTATGCCGACCACCAAGCCTATTGCTGTATTCCTTGCTACGTTAGGAGAAACTTTTGACAGATTCGGGATGGCCGAATCGACGACCTCCATATTGGATCCGTCCATGATCTCGGCAACTCTCTCCGGGAGGACCTCAGCTATTCCGTTTGCGATTATTGAGGCCTGATACGGATCATTTGTCGTGACCGTGACTCTGAGTATCTCTGTGTTGCTGGCAAGCCCGGTCGAGATCATTTTGCTCAGCTGGGTGGTAGTATAAGGAAGGTCGATCTTTTCCTTCAACCGTTCCAGGGTCGTGCGGCTCTTCAGAATAACTCCGTAGGTGCTGGCCAAGCTTTTTGAAGCACTTATATCTCCCGATGAAATGCTTAAAGAGGTCTTGCCGATCGAAACCGAGCTGTTATTGACATAAAGAAGAACAGAAGAAGAATACTTCGGAGCTATGGCGATCGTAGTGATCAGAAAAGCGATTATCGCGCCGACAACTCCAACCAACGCCAGAATCCATGCCCTGTGAAGCAGGTTCTTGAGGATCAGCATTAAATCTATGGCATAATACTCTTTCGAATCCTGATTCTTTTTTTCCATACCGTTCCTTTCCGTAACCCGAAACCGCCTGTATCCGGGCAAATCCTTTTGTTCTCGCAACGGTTTCAAGCCAAAGGAAAAACTTTGTCAAATGACATATCATTATCAGGTGGCAAAACCATCCCATAATGATATATAAGTTTATCACAAACCGTTCATATTTGCAATAAAAAATTTACAATTAAACGCAAATAATGTGTTTTTTTGTAAGAGAATCAGTTTAAATAACCTGCATTTTGCATATGCTGATCAAGAACCGGAGCCAACCTGTCTGTCAAAACACTAAAAAGTCATTGAAGAGGTCCTTCAGGAGAAAAGCGGAACACTCCTTCTCTTTCCGTTCTTCAGATCCGGGCAGCAGATGAACTGCGCTGAATTCCGGTTTTTACCCGGTAAAACCAAAAGCTCCGGGCCCCGGCGAAGAGTCCGCCGGGAAAGCCCGGAAACCATCGTCCGATAATTATTTTATGATCCTGATGCCGCCTATAAGCGGGAGTTCCTTTGCAAGGCCGCTTGCCGCATTGATTATGCCGAGTATCGCGAATACGAAGCACGCGATGCTGACGACAACGTTGAGGATAACGAACAGAAGTCCGACGAACGGGATAATGGAAAGAATTCCGAACACTATCCATGCGATGATCTCGACTATCGCCAGGATTATGCCCTGATTGCAGTGAAAACGTGCGAATTTTGAATCCTTAGCCGCAAAAAGCGGAATAAGCACAAGCCATGAAAGATACGCGAGTATGCCCATGACCTTGTTCTGCTGGATATCGTTAGGATCCATCTGTGAAGTAAAATCTTTTGTTTTCGTGATGTCATTCAGATCTGCCATTTTTTAATCCCCCTCGATTATTCCGGTTTTTGCGTCCGGTATTGTTTTTAGGATATCCGTGATACCCGTGTTCTGGAACGTATGAGCCGTATTCATATACTGCTCCCGATTCTAGCATAACTATGATAGCACATTTCCGGACGCCTTTCAACAATATATATGCCCGAGCGCCGTTTTTTCTTTAAGATTTTTCTGCGCAAAGGAAGCCTGTACGGCACGATTTTCAGTTTCAGCCTTCCGCGCTGCCGAAGATAAGATATAATATTTGTAAAATGATGGAACCGGTCCCCGGATCTGTGTTCCGGACGAAAGGACAAAACCCTGTATGTGCACCAGATTTCACCTTGACCCGTCTTCTGAAGAAGTAAGAAAACTGATCTCCGAAGCCGCTGACAGCCCGCTCGTCGAAGCGTTCAGTGAATTGAACGGCGGCCGGGTCATAAATCCGGGTGATATCGGCCCGTCGGATATCGCTCCTGTCCTTTCCGCCGTGAAAAGCCGCACTTCCGTGCGTACCTTCCCGATGAGATGGGGATTCCGTATTCAGATGCCGCGGAAACGCGGGGACGGCTTTACAACACGGACCGTTCTCAACGCAAGGGCTGAATCCGCTCCTGAAAAAAGTCTGTTCTCCGGTCCGTGGACAGACAGGAGATGCATAGTCCCGGCTTCATGGTATTATGAATGGAAGCGTACCGCGGACGGCAAGAGAGGCGGTTCAGAAGCGTATTCGTTCCGTTCGTATTCTTCTGAGATCCTCTGGCTGTGCGGACTCTACAGGATCGAGAACGGACTTCCGGAATTCGTGATCCTGACCAGAGAAGCCGTCCCCGGTCCCGACAGCGTACATGACCGCATGCCGCTCATGCTCCCGGAGTCAGATACGGAGGAATGGATCCTTTCCCCGGACGATCCGAAAGATCTTTTGTCCAGATCATTCTCCGATGTCATTTTTGAGAAAATTCCTTCTTTCCCCGGCTCATCCGATGCCGGCCCGTCATTGTGATCAT
Organism: Clostridia bacterium; assembly: GCA_017959065.1. Taxonomy (GTDB): domain Bacteria; phylum Bacillota; class Clostridia; order Oscillospirales; family CAG-272; genus RGIG2161. The sequence goes on from JAGDBK010000036.1 coordinate 10,198, forward strand.
TTTCCGCCCGAAAAGCCTTGCGTTTCGGGATCTGGCCGCTCCCGAGCGGATCGATCCGGAAAAAACTTTTTGAAAAAGCGTGAGGTTTCAGCGTCAGGATCCGTCTAAGAGGTGAAAGGCCGAAACCGGTACTTTCAGAAAGGAGCGTGCCGATGGATAACGGTGAAAGTAGCTACCGCCGTTACCTTGACGGTGACGATGAGGGCTTTGTCGAGATAGTCAAAGACTACAAGGACGGCCTGATCCGGTATATCGACAGTATCGTGAACAACGCCTCTCTGTCCGAAGAGCTTGCCGAAGACACATTCGTCAAACTCGGAATAAGAAAGCCGGCTTTCAGGGGAAGATCCACGTTCCGGACATGGCTCTACGCCGTCGGCAGGAACACGGCTCTTGATCATCTGAGAAAGAGATCGGGGACCGAAACCGTACCGATCGACGAATGCGAAGACATGCCGGACGGTCCTACTCCCGAAGACGAGCTTCTGAAGAATGAGGACGCCGGTAAGATAAGAAGATCTGTGCGAAGCCTGAAGAGCGAATACCGTCAGATAATACAGCTTCTGTACTATGAGGGATTCACAGTCAGAGAAGCAGCCGGAATAATGAAGAAGAGCGTTCACGGGACAGAGACTCTCGCATACCGCGCAAGGCAGGCGCTCAAGTCAAAACTTGAACAGGAGGGTTACGGAAAATGAAATCTTACAAGGAAATGGCCTCAAGCGCTCTGGAGCGCATACATGATCATGATGAAAAAAAGGCGGAGAAGCTTAACTCCGCGAAAAGGATGATCCTTCCGGTATCGATGATATGTCTGGTGCTGTTGGCCGGTTTCGGCGCTCTTCAGATAGGACTGTCTTTCCGCTCGCAAAACGATCCCGGGCTGACGGAAGGCCCTGACGGAAAAGTCCGGGACGCCGGGGAAAGCGCTGCGGCATCAGACAGCACCTCTCAGGATCAGAGTTCGGGCTATGAGACAGAAGCACCCTTTGCCGTAACGGACGATGCCGGGAAAACTTCCGAGCAGTCCGCAGTCGACACTTCCGCAGAGGATGTTGATGCTCCGATCGACGGATACTTCGAGGGTTTTTGCCAGTGGAACGAAAAGACCATCACCCAAAATCTTATGAGGACAATCAATGCCGCGGGGGATGACGATGTGATCGCGATCCTGGCAAGGCCGGCATTTGATTTTGATTTCGAATATGAGGGCAAGACCCTGGCTCAATATTATTCCGAAAAATGCTCCGAGGACATTCTTGCGGATACACTCACGATGCTACTCAAGGACGGGGACTATCTGAAATACGGCGAGGCCCTTTACACAACCGGAACTCCGGACGGTGAAAGATGGGCAAAAGAACTGTATGATGAGCGCGTCGGATTCTACGGCGAGGAAATACTCGGGAAATACATTATCGACGGCCGGTTTCTGATCGACGATCTCGAAAAGGATATCGAAGCAGCTGAAGAGTCGGACGCTGCGGAAAAAGCCTACGAAAAGGCCAAAGCGGCTTTTCTGGAAGACCTTGCCGCGTCTGTAGTTGGAGCTAGACCGTCCAAAGCCGTTCCGGACAAAAACGGGATCATTATTTATCTTACGAAGTCCGGACTGAAAGATTTCGAAGAGAGCCTCGGATGGTGGTACGATGACGCGAACGCCCCGCAGACCATTACATTTGTCGAGGTCGCAGCAGACTGATCTGAAAACATAAAAATCTTAACTGCCGAAGATCCGGTTCTTCCGGGACTTCGGCAGTCCCTTTTTTCTCCTGGAGATAACAGCGCCTGCCGTTTCCGGCAGGCGCTGTTTCGGTCCGTATGATTCCCTTGTGATTCCGTAATTACCCTTCCGCGTTTTTCTGGAACAGGGCAAGCCAGCCCTGTTTGAAATAGATCATGGTATAGCCTTCGTCGGCGGTGTATTTGAGATACAGTTCGGCGTTTGCGGCGTATCTGAGATCAAGCGCGACATAGTCGACCAGGTATCCGGGATCATGATTCTCGATGCTGTAAAGCTCCTTCCTGGCGGAGAGCGCCGGGCACAGGAACGTATTCGCGCTTACCGAGGCATCTTCGGGAATGCTCTCGAGCGTTGTCCGCACTTCGTCATAATCAGCAGCCTTGGAACAATATCTCTTAACGTACGCCGCGCGCCTCCACGACGTCTGCGTGCACAGCAGGACCGATGCGCACAGAGCCGCGGCAGCGATCGTTCTTCTTGTATTTTGGCTGAGGTCCGCATAGTTCTTCACGGACATGTAAAGCAGGAACGCGAACGAACCGTATGTATACTGGTAGAAAATGTCGTGCTGATACTGGTAGTCCGACATAAGATTCACGAGGACGAACGGGATGAGCAGGATGAGCCTTTCCGGCTTTTTCGTGATAAGCGGAAGCAGCCCGAGCGGGAGCAGCGTCTGGAGCGCAAATGTCAGTTTCGAATAGTCTCCTCCGGCTCCGGAGATCTCGTAAAGCGTATGCGCCGGATCCCTGAAGACATTAATTATAACGCTGAACAGAGAAGTCTGCCCGCTGCCCATGAAATTATCATATCTGTAAGACATGACTCCCGCGCCGAATCTGCTTAGGATATACACCGCGGCGCCGAAATAGGCCAGCGCCAGAAACAGGAGCGCGGCCCCGGTAAAACGTCTGTTCCTTTCTTTTGCCGACAGCAGCAGATATATCCCGAACACGGCGACATACACCGGTGCATCCTCTTTGACTGCGCATACAGCCAGCCCGCACACCAGCGCGGGGATCATGCTGTCCTTTTCGGCAAGGTAGAACAGCAGGATAAGAAGGGGCGCGAGGAACTTGTTTTCATGGACATCGTAATATGTTCCGCCGCCGAGCGCCGGATAGAGGACATACAGTGCGGCGAACAGCGCCTTCGCTGTATTGCCGAGCCCCGACTTCTTCGTAAGCAGAAAAACAGGAATTACTCCCAGTGCAAGCATGACCGCCTGACATATCTCAAGCGTGATGGGAGTCGGGAAGATCGCGTAAAACGGAAGGAACAGATACCATATCGGGGAGATGTGGATCTGGAAATGAGACAGAAGCATGCCTCTTTCGCAGGTCGTTACGGGAAGGAACGATTCGCGCATGTTGTGGAACATCTGCGAAAAGATCCCGAAGTCGAACGTCGGAGTCGCCATGGTCATATACCTGCATACGGTCTCCGCACCGTATAGCAGGGCGAAATACAGTCCGAATACGCAGAGGATGACGGTAAGAGTCCAGTTCGGCATATCCCTGACCGTCTCCGTTTCAGGACGCGGAGGAAGCGCGTACAGGATGACCGGCACCGATGCCAGGCAGGCAAAAAGGCAGAAGTACGTATCGTCGGACTGGCTCATGCAGATGACCGTGTAGAACATGAAAGAGGCGAGAAGCAGAAGCCTCATGATCCTGTCCGATGCGGCTATGAATATCCTGACGGCGGACAGTACAAGAAAAACTGCCGCGAACAACACGAAAAACTTCAGGAAACCGCCGTTGGTAAAGCCTGAAATGTCATAGAACGCGCCTCTTCCGGGGATCAGAAGATCCACCGCCGCGCAGAGGAACAGCGCTGTGAAGGCGCTCGACACCACCTCGCCCAAAAGCGGCCTTCTGGGCTTCAGTTTTCCTAATATCGCTTTAATGCCTGCCATCATTACCTCCGGGCAAAAAAGAATTCACTGAAAAATTGCCCCGCAAACTGACTTGATTTGTACGATCACGGAACAAAGACGGCGTTGCTGTCTTTGCATATATACACATAGGGGGAGAAAATGCCCAGGATCCCGGAATCGCCCGATCCAGACGGACAGAAATACTCGCCGTAAGGCGATATCGCTATCTCAGTCCCGTCGATGTACGCGAAAGCGATCTTCTGACCGCTGTATTTCGAAAGAAAGCTGCCGAAACCTTCGAGCCACTCCGCGCCGAATATGACCTCCCAGCTTATCGATCCGTCCCTTTTGACGAGATCCACGATAGCGACGAGCTTCTCTCCGCTGTATGCGAGATATGTACGTGTATCGAGTTTTATGAGAGGAACTTCGGTTTCACTTCCGAGGATCATATGGCAGTATCCCGTCTTCGAAAAGCAAAGATCCTGTACAGGCACTCCGCTCTGTGAAAGCGTATCGGCGATGCCGGTAAGGTTCTTTCTGAAGTATTCCACCGCCTCAGCGTCGCTGATCTCCGTGCCGACATGCAAGGTCTCGCCGTTTGACATGAGGAAGTTCTGCTGATCCGGAATGCTTAGGACCAGCCTGTCTCCTGCGGATTCAGTAACGTTCGGGTATCCGTCTCCCGACGGCCCCGTCTCGTACCCTCCGGAAGGCAGAGAGGTATCCAAAGTACCCGGCTGGCCCGGCGCCTCGGAATCGGGGCCCGTGTCCTCCGGACTTTCCGGAGCCGGATCCGGAGAATATATTTCCTCTGACGGGAATGTCCCCTCCGGTCCTCCGGTATCGGTATTTGTTCTGCCGGTCGCCTCCGCGAACGGAGTCTGTTCCGTCGCCCAGGCCGACGTGGCGATCTCCGGCGTCAGTTCATCTGTGAATGTCTCCGCTCCGCCGCGAGAGACATGCAGGGCAAGAAGAGCGCTCGCGATGAGCGCAAGACATGCCGCCGCGGGTACGGCGAAACGGACAAAACCGCCGCGTTTAACTGAAGGAATACTGCAGGTGTCTTCCGCTTCCGACGCGGCTTTTCTTCTGATCCCTTCCAGAATGCGTTTTTCTGTATCTTCTTCAAGTTCACTGCCGTCGACAGAATCCCTTATGAGAGCGCTGATCTTTTCGTCGTCTCTGCTGTCTTTTCTATTCAACATATTCATCACCCAGAATCTTTCTCAGTTTCTTTCTGGCGTCGCGTATAAGCCCGCGGACAGTCGACGGGGGCTTTCTCAGCATCTCCGCTATCTCCGCTGTGGAATATCCGTCATAGTAATAGAGCCAAACCGCGTCCTTGTACTTTGCCGGCAGTTTTGAGACCGCCACAAGCACGTCGCCGTAATAATCCTTTTCAGTCATCTGCGGTTCCGTGACCTCGGATATGGGCTCAACTTTCTTCCTCTTCCAGCTTTTCAGGGCGTTCTTGCACATGTTGATCGAGACCACGCTAAGCCATCTGCGTTCATGAGCGCTGTTCTCGAACATTATCCCCTCTTTAAGGGCCTTGACAAAAACATCCTGCGCGACATCCTCCGCATCCGCGCGGTTTTTCATGTATGAAAGGCAAAGTCTGTAAACGAACCGGCAGTTTCTGCCGTAAAAGTCCTCGAAATCGCCATCCGTACGCAATGCTGATTCCGTCATCTACAGATCTCCTTTCACAGTTTCATTATTATTACAATTCAGGGTGCATAAATGTTGGCAGTTTTTTGGGGATTCTCCTTTCCTGATTTCCGGACGGCCGGAATCTGGCAGCCATTTAGCGTTTTTTAATCGCTCAGGTCCTCGTCGAGCGTCACATGGACCGAATAATCGGGATATCTTTCCTCCGTTTCCCTTTTCACTTCGGCGCACAGGGCGTCCCTGTCCTTCACCTTGTAATCTATCACTATGTCGTAGGTGATGCTCTTATTTTCACTGTCGAGATAGAAGCCGTGGAACTGGATCACCCCGTCGTGGCTCAGGGCACACCTTCTTATGTCCTCCTTCAGCTTCATCGCGCCGTCGTCTGACGTGTTCACTGAATAGATTCCCACCGCCGCGAGTATTACACCGGTATTGCGGTACACGTCCACCTGCAGTCTTCTGGTCAGTGCGTCGATCTCATAGGCGGTCAGGGAATCGTCCACCTCTATGTGAAGCGATGCGATGTCTTTTCCGGGCCCGTAATTGTTCACGAGCAGATCGTATATCCCGTGCACCTCCGGATACTTTGCTATCTCGTCCTTGATGGACTTCGACAGTTCCCCGCTCACTCTTGTGCCGAGCATCTCGCTTACGGCACCGCGGATCATGCCGATACCCGTGCGGATTATGAACAGAGAGATCACGGCGCTGACCCATGCCTCGACGGAAAGGCCGGTCAGGAGAAAGACCACGGCCGCCGTCAGCACGCTTCCGGACAGCAGCGCGTCGTAGAGCGCGTCTTTCCCGGATGCCTTCAGCGACGCCGAACCCGTCTTTTTCCCCATCCTGCCCGTGTACAGGCCGAGAAAGATCTTTACGAGAACCGCGCCGGTAAGGATCACCATGCTCACGGCCCCGTAGTTCGCGGTCTCCGGGGAGATGATCTTCTTTATGGATTCGACCAGGGCGCTGATGCCGGCGTACAGGACTATCGCCGAAACGACCACAGTCGTCATATACTCGATCCTGCCGTGTCCGAGCGGATGTTCCCTGTCCGGGCGTCGGCCCGCGAGTTTCGTGCCCGCGATCGTGACTATGCTTGAGACCGCATCGCTCAGATTGTTTACCGCATCCGACACCACCGCCACGGAATTCGCGATCAGTCCCACCGTCATCTTGAACGCCACAAGGACTATGTTGGCCGCGATCCCGATGATCCCGGTACGTATTATCGTCTTTTCACGGTCGGGCTTTATCCCGACCAGAACATCTCTGCCGTTATCCATTTTTTATGACCTTTAAACGCTTCTCCGGTTTTTCGTTAGTCCGGAAAGGACAGCGGGCATCCCCGCGGGGCAATCCCGCGCTGTTTTCCGTGCACATGCATTATACCAACTTTTCGGGCGCATTGCCCGTTTTTTTGAAAAAAGGCCAGAACGGATCACCGTTATCCGGCATTTCCGTTCTGGCCCTGTCGTTTGTCTTTGAAAAGAAACTTATCAGTAGTTTTCTGCGCTCACTTCAAAATATGCCTGCGGATGCGAGCAGACCGGGCAGATCTCGGGAGCTTTCGTGCCGACAGTGATGTGTCCGCAGTTGCGGCATTCCCACACCTTTACTTCGCTCTTCTCAAATACCTGCTGTGCCTTCACGTTCCTGAGAAGCGCACGGTAGCGCTCTTCGTGCCTTTTTTCGATGGCCGCGACTCCCCTGAACTTCGCCGCAAGATCCGCAAAACCTTCCTCTTCAGCGGTCTTTGCGAATCCCTCGTACATATCGGTCCATTCGAAATTCTCTCCCTCGGCCGCCGCAAGAAGGTTCTCTTCCGTATCGCCTATGCCGCCGAGTTCCTTGAACCACATCTTCGCGTGCTCTTTCTCGTTGTCCGCGGTGAGCAGGAACAGGCCGGCTATCTGCTCAAAGCCTTCCTTTTTCGCCTTTGAGGCAAAATATGTATACTTGTTCCTCGCCTGAGACTCCCCGGCAAAAGCCGCTTCCAGATTCTTCTCTGTCTGTGTTCCCGAATACTTGTTCTGTGCCATGTCTTGTTTCCTCCTATAATACTTCCGGATGCCGGATATATCCGGCTGTTATTTGAGCATTTCCTCGATCTGAGCCTTGGGCCTGAATCCGACGGAAGTGGCCGCGATCTTACCGTCCTTTATGAGGACGAGCGTCGGGATGCTTGCTATTCCGAATTCTCCGGCCAGTTCGCCTTCCTCGTCGACATTCACCTTGCCGACCTTTATCTTTCCTTCATAATCGCGGGCGATCTCCTCGATCACGGGCGCGAGCATCCTGCAGGGACCGCACCACTCCGCCCAGAAGTCCAGAAGCACCGGCTTGTCCGATGCCATCACTTCGCTCTGAAAATTTCCGCTTGTAACTTTTATCTCCGCCATAACCATCCCTCCTTCATTATGAGATTAATAATATTGTCAAAAATACTCCTTAACCGCGTCAAAACCGCGGCATCAGTTCTCCGGTAGCGGTCTGCCTTCTGCCAGAGCTCCCGCCAGGGAATCGAGCGTCTCGGCATCCATGCTGCCTATATGCGTTCCTGATACATTTCCATTTTCATCGATGAACACGGTCACCGGGATATACATGGTCAGGTACGCAGCCCCCGCCGTTCCGTCCGTATCGTAATAGACCGGAAAAGTATATCCTCCTTCCGAAACGACCTCTTTTGCATTATCCATCGAGTCCTCTGACGTTAGATTCACCATCATGAACTCGATCCTTCCTTCATATTTTCTGCATGCCTCGTCGAAGTGTCCTAGTTCGGACATGCACGGTCCGCACCACGAAGCCCAGAAATTGACAATGACCGGTCGGCCGAATCTCGACGAGAGGCTCGTCCGGTTCATATCCGCGTCAAGAACCTCGAAGTCCGCGGCCCGCTCCGTATTTTCCGCGCCTGAACCTTCTTCTGCGGTGCTCCCGTCTTCAACGCCGGCAACTCCGGCGCCGCCGGAAAACCTGCCGTACAGAGCGTTCGCCGCGATAACCAGCAAAACGGCACCAGCCAGCACAGCCGCGGCTATGATCAGCTTTTTTCTGTCCGTATTCCCTTTTTCCATCGGAGATCACCTGCCGTTTCATAAAAACAGTCTCATGAACCTGTCGAATATCCCAAAGGCCATAAGCAGCCCGACCGCTATCAGAAAAGCCCCGCATACCGCGTTTATTACCCGGTAATGCTTTTTGATGAACGCGAACGCGCCAGAGAGCGAGTCGATGAACAGTATGCCCGCGAAAAACGGGATGCCGAGACCGAGCGAATACAGGAGCAGAAGGACTGCTCCCTTAAGAGCCCCTGCCCCTCCGGACGAAGCCATCATGAGCGCAGAACCGAGGAAAGCTCCGGTACAGGGTGTAAGGCATACCGCGTACACGACGCCGAAAACGAACGCCGAGACCGCGTTTTCCGCTTTATAAGCCTTTTTCATCCCGCGAAGGAAACCGAGTCTGAACACTCCGAGATAAGACAGCCCGAACAGTATGACCGCGATGCCGCACACGATGTTCACGGCAGTCTTGTATTCGGACAGCCATCTGCCGACCGATCCCGCGAAAACGCCGAGAACACAGAAGACGGCAGTAAAACCGAGGATAAAGCAGCCGGCTCTGAGCGCCGTTTTCCTCTATCCCTCACCGCCGCCTGCGAAATAAGTGACGTACACCGGCAGCATCGGCAGCATGCACGGTGAAACGAAGGATATCACCCCTTCGAGGAAAGTCACAAGATATTCCATGACTTACGCTCCGCCGCGCAGATCATTTTATCGGTTCGAAG
>JAGDBK010000037.1 GCA_017959065.1 Clostridia bacterium
TCGCTTTATCAAACAATTGCTTTTCGTTTTCATTCATTGCTGATACTACCCGCCTTGTGTTTCAGTATCTCGATGCTGATCTCCAGATCTTCATCTGTCTTGATTTTAATCTGCTGAATGCCCGGTGCGTCGACGCTTCTGCAGCCTGCCTTCCAGTCCGTTTTCGGAGAAAGGAAGAAGAAACTGTTATCGAGAGCGTAATCGTAGAATTCGTCTCCGAAGCTGTCCTGCCATTCGTCGGGGCACATATCCACTCTGCGTCGCACAGCCTCTTCTGCACCCGCGGAAACAGTCTGAAGCAGCGCGGCCGGAACGGCGTTTGAAAGTGAAAATACTATAATCTCGTCGCTTCCTCTTGCAGCCCAAGCCCCGCGTATATGGTAAAGATAATCGGGATTCCATCCCATTATCTGGAACAGTGCACCGCCAAAATGCGGACAGCACAGGGTCTTGGTGGCCAGCGGTTTTTCAAAATCCGCTCTCCATTTCACGCGGTGCTGATCTCCGGACCCGCACGGGCGTATGGCAAGCTTCCGCTCAGTCGGATGAAGAAGCAGCTGAACGTAGCTGACGTCTTCAAACTTACGCATACAGTATACGTTGAAGGATATTCTGTCGTTCGTCACGGAAAGACACGGGCATTCCGGCCTTGACGAGAGAAACGGCCCTCTGACAACCTGATACCCATCAAAGTCGAAAGCGCTGAAGTTGCTTTTCCGGATTTTCCGGACACCGCCGGACGGAACGCTTTTTGACGCCTCGAAATACGATGACGGATCATCGCTTATCCAGTGATGGTTAATGGGTATGTATCCCCGGAACACGCCGTCATCGATCACCTGGAGTGTGGGAAGAGCTCCGTAGTAATGATGCTTTCTGTTCTCGAGAAGTATCTGAGCTGCCTCGAATGTCTCCTGAGAAATGATAGCGTCATGGTGATCCGTGTACAGGTACTGATCACGGTCCATGTTATTCTTTTTGTGCTTGTGCTCGAACATATCAGCCGTAAACGTTTTCCAGGTGAGGACGTTGCCGCAGTATCTCTCGTTTCGGAGTATGTAAGTTACGGATCCGTCGCTCCACTGTTCCATCCCGGTTTTAGTCGGACAGTTTATATCGGTGAGGAGAGCGGCGATCTCACGCGGACTTTTGCCGGCGAGAAATGCGTCAAATATGAAACGGACCACTTCGGCTTCTTCTTCGACAATTTCAAGCCGGCCGTATTTTATGTAGTGTCCGGCCGAATCACGCGGACGTTCGTATCCCAAAAGTTCAGGCGTCAATAGTTTCCCGGATTTGAATCGCTGGGTAAGGGACCAGTTCATGCTTTCGCTTTTTTTGACGGATTCCTCCTGTGCGAATGTGGCCAGGAACGAAAGCATCAGTTCTGAATCCTCTGACAGGGTATTCAGATTGTCTGTCTCGAAAAAGACGCCGACAGGCGGTGTGCGACGTTTGAGCTTTCGTACAAGCGAAATGCAGTCGACCAGGTTTCTTGCAAAACGGGAAACGCTTTTCGTTACGATCAGATCGTATTCGCCCCGCTCGCATGCCGCAATCATCTCATTAAAATCGTCGCGGTTTTTAAGTGACGTCCCGGATATTCCTTCATCGGCGTAAATGTGCCGCAGATCCCAGTTCGGATGATTTCCGACAAGCTGCTTATAATGCTCCTGCTGCAGTTCAAACGATGAGAGCTGTGCGTCGTTATCCGTGGATACCCTGCAGTAGGCGCACACTCTGAATATTTTGTCCGCACCATATATGTCTATCTTCGGTTTTGCCGGAATGTATTTTGAA
>JAGDBK010000038.1 GCA_017959065.1 Clostridia bacterium
AAAAAACTGTTCAGGATCGCCGCTGCGGTACTGTGTATGGTGATGTTCCTCGGCGCCTTCAGCATGATCGCCGCCGCGGAAGGAACAGATGAGATCGATGCCAGGATCGTCTCCGCCGACACCCAGGTCTACGGCGGCGGCGTATTCGATATCTACGCCGCATCGTCCACGCCGAATGCGACATTCCAGTGGGTTTCCCGGAGCGGACCGGATGCTTCTGATGTACCTGTAACAAACAATAATGTTTATAAAGGCACCAATACCGATCATCTTCAGATAATTACTCTTGAAGGGGTTGCTGTAGACACACTACAGTTTGCCTGCAAAGTTACAGTAAACGGTAAATCCAAGCTTACTTCGTGGATAGACTTAGTAATACTGTCACAGGAAGACCTCCGGACGAAGCTCGAGAGCAATCCCATAACGATTACGAAGTTCGAGCCCAAATCCCTGGCTTCCGCCGGTACAATCGACGACCTTCCCGCCTACAGCACAACAGCGGGGAACAAGATCACCTTTGATTATTCGACTTCAGACATGCCCAAGGAATTTGAGCAGTCCGAGATAACTCTGGTCAATGAGATAAATCTTTTTTCCGGCGGAAAGACGGCTACGTACGATTCCGCCAACGGATATATGTCCGATGTAGTCGGAGATCGCGCGGTCCGTGCCACGCTCAGCCTTCAGCTGTATATCAACGATGTGTTCTTCTCCACTTTGGACACCAAGACGGTCATAATCAGCCAAAGCCGTCCCGCGTTCACTGGGGCCGTCTCAGCAAAAGAAGACGGATATGTTTTGGACGGAATGTCCGATAGCGCCAACAGACTCATCTCCTACCCGAAGGACGCCTACCTCAACCTGATCGCGGAAAACGGCGACTGGCTGAAGGTCTCATACAGAGATGTTATCGGTTATGTTCCCGCAGCAGGCATGAAGAAACTTGCCGCTCAGGACACTATCATCATCTCAATTAAGGAACCCATTCAAAAATCAACTCCGGACCTTACTCCTGTCATGGGAGGAAGCGGATATGCTCTTAACTCGGGTTCTAACGCTGTAAAATGGTTCAATGATTCATATATCGGCGCAGAAATGCAGTCAGGCGAAACATTTCTCGCCGGGAACGAGTACAGAGCGGTCATACAGATAAAAGCTGCGGATGGAACGGTATTTCCGGTATCAAACGAACTTCCCGCAGTCCAGGCGTGGGTCAACGGCAGTCCCTGCTCCGTCAGCAAAGTAGAGGGGCAGGACCCGGCAAAGGTCATCGCGGTCTCATATGAATCCCACGCCCATTCACTGACAAACGTTCCCAAAGTAGATGCGACGTGTACCAAAGACGGTATGGAAGAACACTATGAGTGCAATCTCTGCGGCGCCAGATTCAAGGACTCATACGGACTTGTGAGTATCACATCGGAGAACTGGGGCGTCATCCCCGCTCTCGGACATCTGCCTTCGGACTGGCAGTCAGACGGCAGCAAGCACTACCGTTACTGTCTGAGGAAAAACTGCGGCATAAAGATCCCCGGCACAGTCGCAAACCATACCGGCGGCACGGCAACATGTGTAAACAAAGCGATCTGCGAGGTCTGCAATCTCCCGTACGGAGAACTGACGTCTCATAATTATTCAAGTGACTATCTGTTCCAGGACGCGACCGGACACGCTCATCTGTGCACCGAGCCGCTGTGCAACTCCCACGACAAGATAATCGCCCACACCCCCGGGCCGGAAGCGACCGAGACGAAGCCCCAGATCTGCGAAGTCTGCGGCTACATCATTACGCCCGCCAAATCCCACGTCCACACTCTTAAAGAAGTCAAGGCCGTCGACGCGGACTGCACTACTCCCGGAAGCAAGGGATACTGGGAATGCACCGACTGCGGCAAGATATTCGAGGACGAGAAAGCAGAGAAGGAAATAGAGAGCAAGGACTCGCTCGTCATAGAGGCTCTGGGCCACACCGAATCCGCGGAATGGAAATTCGACGCCGATTCACACTGGAAGCTCTGCTCAAAATGCAGTGCGGTCATTGAAGACACCAAGGCTTCGCATACGCTTGAAAAAGGCAAGTGCACCGTCTGCGGATATACCAAGGAAGCAGAGACCACCTCGCCTCCGGTGACCACTCCTCCGGACACGACAAAAGCCCCCGTCACCACTCCTCCCCCGGTGACGACGAAAGCTCAGGACACGACCGCCCCGATCACCACAGCACCCAAGGACGATACGACAGATCCTGACGACACGACGGCAGATCCTGATGAGACTACCGATCCGGACGATACCACAGAACCCGAAGAGACCACTGGTCCGGCTGATGACACTACAGTTCCCGAAGAGACCACGGGTCCCGAAGATGACACGACTGTTCCGGACGATACTACGGCTCCCGGCGGAAACGGGACAAAGAGCGGCGGAGCACCTACTCCTCTGATCATAACCCTCGTCATGATCGGCCTTGTGGTTCTCGCGGCAGTTGCAATGTTCATAGTGATGTTCATCAAAGGCAAAAAGCGCTGATCACAGACATTTCTGACAGACAAACGCCTTCAGGGCAGGTAAAGAAACTTTGTCTTTACCTGCCCTGTCTTTTTATGTGTTTTTCGGGTATGTTTCCAAGCTGTGAAAAGGTTTGTTCTTGACATTGTCCGTCTGCGATTATATCATTAATGCAGATCCCAAAAGCAGAGATCACTATGCCGTCCGCACGTGACGGGATCCGCGGAACAGGCTTTTCGGAGGTATGAAATGATCGTTCTTGAAAACGGGAAAATACGAATCGAATTCGATGACAGAGGAAGGATAACTTCCTTCACCGATCTGGCGGGCAAAAACGTCGAACTGATAGACAGTCCTGCTCATGCCAGCTTCTTTATGAATCTGGCAGACAAAGACTGCAAGGAGATCCTGGTCTTCGAGGAAGATCAGGAGATAAAAAGCAGCGTCAGCGACGGCACCGCTGTGTTTGAGATCGACAGGCTCGTGACCGATCCGGGACGCGTCAAAGGAAAGACCGCTCAGGACATATCCCTCAGGCTTTACGCGTGGCTCGAGGACGACTGCGTGATGTTCCGCGCGGATATCGACAACAGAACGGATCTTATGATCCTTGATTTCGAATATCCCATAGCGGGAGTGATAAAGTCCCTGGGGAACGGGGTGCCTTCCCTTTACCTGCCGATACAGCCCGGATACCTTATCGCAAACATAGGCAAGAGGCTCTCCTCTTCAGAGGAGGAACGCGAGACCGGGACCAATGCGATGTCATTCGAGTATCCCGGTGAGAGCATGGTCGGGACTTTCGGCATACTCGACCGTGAAACATGTCTTTTCGTAACCTCTGAAGACCCGGAATTCATCGCCTGCCAGTTCAAGGTAAAGGGCAGCGCCACTGATTACGGAGCCCTGACGCTCTCCGTGGACAA
>JAGDBK010000006.1 GCA_017959065.1 Clostridia bacterium
ACCGCATCCGGTATCTCCTCCAGAGGAATGTATTTTCCGTTTATGGGAGCATAAAGAGCGCCTTTTTCGGTCTCGATCTTCGGGGTTTCTTCCGCTTTCTTGAACAGTTTGTCGAACAGACCCATGATATGGTCCTCCTGTGTCATTTTGTCTGTCTTAACGGTGATCCGGTCAGACAGTGATCTTTGAATAATTAATATTACTATATTTCTGACGATAACTCAATGATTTTTGTCTAATACGCCACAAAAAAAGCATAAAACGCATTGATCGTCAACTGTTAAGTACTTGTGCTTTACAGTTAATAGTGTATGGTACAATAGCATCAGATCATTTAATTCTCAGAAAGGAGTAGCATTATGAAAACAATAGCTGACAAATTCATCGTGATAGGCTCCGATATCTCCGGATATTCTCTCAAGGAGGCCATCAAGAAGCACCTTACCGATCTCGGATGGACGGTAGAGGACGTGGGCGTGACCGATCCCTATGCCCCGAATCCGGAGATGTTCCACCGTGTAGGATTCAAAGTGGGCGCCAAGATCTCAGAAAAGGAATATGAGAGAGGCATCTGCATCTGCGGCACCGGCATGGGCATCCACATCGCCGCAAACAAGTGCCCCGGCGTGCAGGCCGCGGTCGTCGAGAGCGTGCGTTCCGCCAAAAGGGCATCCCAGGCAAACAACACAAATGTTCTCGCCATGGGCGGTTTCTGGATGTCCCCCGCTGACGGCATAGAAGCTGTCGACGAGTGGCTCAATACAAAGATCGGCGACGGCTGGGAGAAGTTCCCGATAGCCACCGAGTACCATCAGATCGCTTATGATGAGATAGACGCCTTCGACTACGAGGCATTCAAGGCCAACGGCTTCGAGCCCATACATCTCAGAGACGTGGAATTCCCTGAGGACTACGTTAAGGAAAACATCCTCGTATATCAGATCACAAGCAAGCACGCGAATCCGTAACCGTCATATTCACTACAGAAAAAGCCTGTCACCCACGTGACAGGCTTTTGATCTGTTTCTTTATCATTGTCACTCGAACCGGCTGTCTCTGATCTCCGGTCTGTCCGCTGTTTCCTGCTGGTATACTCTGAATTCCCTGCAGCATACGGATCCCGTCTCCGCCTCCCTGAAGCAGAAGACCAGTTCCTTCTCCGGATATTTCCAGTCGATGTCGTCGGCTCTGATCTCGTCCCCGTCGGAGAATGATGACTCCGCCTCGACCGCTCTGACTTTCAATGTATTTGACAGTATGCTGCAGGATATCTCCGGAAATGTCATCAGCATAGGTCTGGGCTGTTCGGTTTTTCTGCCTGTTCTTTTGACGGTGAGATCAAGATCTCCGTTTTCGGCCTTTTTAACTGATACAAGGACATCGCTTCCGTCATCGATCATGTACTGTATGAACCATGGAAACCCGCTTGCGATGTATCCGGAGGTGAAATCCCCCGGCAGTTTATCTCTCAGATTTTCCAGCGCCTTTTCAGCGAAACTGTGCAGTTCCTCTCCGTATTCCATGCTCTTAGCAGCCATCCTGGCCTCCAGGCAGTGGCCGTAAGCTTCTCTCAGGTTCTGTGCGTATCCGATACCTTCCGCCTTGATCTTCCCCATGCGCAGCGCGCTTTCGGCAAAGTCGTCTGCCTCCGCTTCCATGCAGAAGATATCCAGCGCGTCATCGTAGGCGGACTGTATGAGATTCTTCGCAGTCATCGGACTGAAGCGTCCTCCGTCGGCATCTGCGTACATGTCTGCCAGCATGAGCTTCGCGTATATCACTCCGTTGGATGCCGCGTTGACGAGCAGAGGAAAAGCCGTGTCATAGTCAGGTGCTCCGTCATTGTACTTCCTGTCGCAGTAAAGGCAGCCCAAAGCGCAGGCGATATAGGGATCGTCCGCCGACCTGAACAGCCTGCCAAGCCGTTCCTTTGCCGACTGCGCGTTGATATTTTCCTCACCGCGGAAGATCTTATCTTTGTATTCATAAAAGACATTTACATCCCTGATCAGTTTCCGCATATCAAAAACAGAAATGTATGCGCTCATATTCCCTCCGTGATCACATTTCCTCAGCCGAAGTCATCTTAAAGAACACTGCTTCTCCCTCTTCATTTATATAGCACTGTGTGCCCCAGTCGTTGTTTATCACTCTGTGCTCACCGTAGGAGAAAAACACGTTGTAGCAGTAAACGAGTTTATCGGTGCCGTAGTAGTAGGTATAGGAGATCTTCTCCTCCTCCAAGTGCTCGTCATCGCCGAGCACAGGCTGTTCCTGTTCGTATCTCTGTCTGAACATGTCTACTCTCTCGAGAAGGCTGTTTTCATCCAAGGCATTCTCTAGGTTCTTATAATATACTCTGACTGCTTTTCCGTCTTCCAGCTGGAATAATACAGCTTTGTTGGTATTGATCTCACCGACCGTATACATGAATTCTGCCATACCGGAAGTCTGTTCGATGTTATAGTAATGAACAAAGGCTTTCCAGCTTCCGTCGATATATATCCCGAAACGGTCCGCAATATAGTCAGCGAATACATCCAGACCCATATCCGTTCCGTATCTCGTCTGCATGGTCTCCGGAATATCAGGGCATTCCAGTAAGATCTCCTCGAATGCAGGAGGCTCCGGCTCCAGGTCTTCTTCAAAGACCGGCATGAACTGAAGAGGCAGCAGCTCCTTATCATTGCCGGGAATTACATACTCCGACTCAGGTCCCGTCTCTTCTTCAGTTTCCTGAATGGGTTGTGTTCCGCACCCCGCAAGGCTGAACGCGATGACCAGCATGAGAATAACAGCAATATGTCTCTTCATTCTTATTCACCATAACAGATCAATAGCGTAACTCCCCTGCCGTTCAGGTACACAGTTTCATCCCCGGTCCGGGTCGACTTGAAGAACCGCACCTTCCAGACATCCTCTTCCGGATCGTAGAAATACTGGATCAGGTCATAGCCGACCGTCACTTCGGCTTTAGCGCGCTCCACGGGATGGAAGTTATCGACCTCATCGGTGTTCACGAATCCGTCTGTCTGAACGCTGTGGGAGCTGTAGTCGACACGGTCCCTGACTTCGGCGTACGAGAACGTTCCGAATTCTATCATTCCCGGAAGCGACGCATATGCAGCCCTGTCCCAATCTCTCACCGCATCGAACTTATCAAACTTTGCAGAGTCCGCTTTCCTGACCTCCGCTATCACGAACCATCCGGACATGGCACAGTCGTATGTCTGCGGATCATTGATCTGCACGACATACATGCGCATCGTTTTGTCTTCCGCTTTGATCTCCCTGAGCCCGAAGCGGAAAGAACCGCTCGATGTACCCACATAGGCGATAAAAACATCGCTCTCCTGGAAAAACAGCTGATCGAAACCCGCAGTCTGTTCGTCAAATGACGGTATCCCGTCGTACCCCTGATGCAGTGTCAGTATGTTCTCAAAAGTGTTCCTGAACTCATTGAGTTCCGGAACTGATGTGATACGGTAGAGCGGAAGTCTCGGCGAGTCGCTGTAGACGAAGAACTCGCCGTTGATGCACTTCTGGGTTATGACAGGGTCATCAGACCAGTTCGCGTATGCGATCCTGACAGAAGACGGTACCTCGCCGCTGCCGGTTTCCGGTTCCTCGGGCGGCTTGTTCTGCTGGCCGTCGTCGCCGTCCCAGGGAGGTTCCGGCTCAGATCTGCCGGCGCATCCGGCAAGGGACAGCACCAGCATCAAACATATAAAGATACAGAACCACCTTTTCATGCGGACCTTCGGCAGGATCTTTCTGTTATACAGGTGTCGTTTATCTCTTCTTATGTTGCACATTGCGGATAACACAGTGATAGAATAATTATAGAACAAACGTCAGGAGGAAAAATATATGGCAAAGGTACTGCTGCTCAACGGAAGTCCCCGGGCCATGGAGTGCACCGGGACCGCCCTGCAGGAGATGGTGGGCGTATTCGAGAAAGAAGGCATAGAGACGGAAGTCATCCAGGTCGGCAGCCGGGATATAAGAGGCTGTATCGCATGCGGTA
>JAGDBK010000039.1 GCA_017959065.1 Clostridia bacterium
AATTATAATTATCAAAAAAATACCGGTCATCGGAGGACAGTACGCCGTAGCGTAGGGGATCGTAAAGCGAAAGCTTTGCAGGCCGCCTGTTGGATAAGATGTCGAGTGAGCTCGGAACAAAGGCTTATGCTTTTTGTTGCCGGGCTCTTTTAGGAGGTATTTATGGCAGAATCAAAGATCACCCTTACGCCCCTGACAGAAGACGACCGCGAGCAGTTCATACTCGACAATCAGTTTGCCTTCAAATTCGGCGCCGTCGAGGAGTTCGGCCTGAGAGACGATCATCTCGATGACAACGGCGAGATCATCTCCCGTAAAACCATTGAGCACTGCATCGACAGCGGCGTTGCTTACCGTATCCGTGAAGACGGAAAACCCGTCGGCGGACTTGTCCTTCAGATCGATGAAAAAACGCACCGTAACGAGTTGGATCTTCTGTTCGTTTTCCCGGAAGTTCACGGCCGGGGCATCGGCACGGCAGCATGGCAGGAAGTTGAGCGCCTTTATCCGGAAACTGTCGTGTGGGAGACATGCACACCGTATTTTGAGAAGCGGAATATCCATTTTTACATCAACAAATGCGGTTTTCACGCCATCGAATTCTTCTGCGAAGCTCACCCTGAGCAGCCTGAAGACGAACGGTACGAACCATATGACGGCGATCTGCCTGACGATGAAGGTCCTGACGAGATGTTCCGATTCGAAAAATATATGGACAAGGAACAATGACCTTATATAATAAGGAACAGTGGTAGTTATGCTCATTTTTCTTCGAAAGTTTTAAATCGGCCATCCGCCGCCGCGACTGCCGGCCATATCTGACCGAAAACTGCCGGGATGTTTCAAAGCTGAGCAAAAACAAACCCCTGAAAACAAAAACTGTTTTCAGGGGTTTTACTGTGAATAAATCAAAAACGGAAGCCGGTCAGCGTAAAACGGAAAAGAGAAGCGAGATCAGCCAGTACCAGCGCGCTTCAAGCAGATCGAACACGACCCTTTTCGCTGCGGGAAGCTCCTTCCGGTATTTAATCTTTTTGTACTCGGGGAACCTGTTCTCCGTATACTGTCTGAATTCAGATAAAAGCCCGCTTTTTCGGTCAGCCCTTAATACTCTTACGGACGCCGCTATAAAAACATGGTCTATGCAAAGGCGGCAGATCCATTCCCGGAATTCATCGAACCTGCCGGTTTCCTCGATCCAGCCGATGATATCTTCAAAGGCGTCGATTATTTCACGGTTCCGTCCGACATTGGATGAATGCATGATGGAATCATCCCGCTGAAAATAATTATATAAGCAGTCATCTATTGTCTTGATCGAGTCAGCGAGAGTAAAAAGCTTTACCGAAGTTCTGATATCTTCGTACCAGACTTTTTGCGGGAAAGAAATCCCGTTATCCGTGAAAAGCGATTTTTTCCACAGTCTTCCGCACGCGTTCGGAAGAGACCGCATATATTCCGGGTGGTCTGAAACGGAAAACGGATCATCCTGACAGTATGCGTTCGACTTAACCGCGGCGGTTTTGCCGTCCGCGCCGACTGAATTAAGATTGAAAGACACTATTTCAGGTGAAACTGTCTCTTTATCCAAAATATCGGCCAGCCGGCTGATCGCGCCGGGCACAAGAGTGTCATCGCTGTCAAGGAAAAGAAGATAGTCGCCTGAAGATTCCTCGATACCTCTGTTCCGCGCCCCTCCGAGTCCCCGGTTCTCCTGATGGATCGCTTTGCAGATACCGCTGTATTCAGCGCACAGACTGTCGCATATCTCTCCGCTTTCGGAGTCGGTGGATCCATCGTCGACCAGTATTATCTCCAGATCTTTGACGTCCTCGTTTCCGATGATGACCGAAGAAACGCAGTCATTCAGATACTTTCCCGTGTTGTAGACCGGAATCACGACGCTTATCATGATTCGGATCCCTTCCGGTCTTCTTCCTTCTTTTTCCGGATGAAGACGAGATAATATAGTCCGGCAAGAATAAACGAGAGGTAAACCGAAGCGTTAGGCCTGCGGAGAACGCCCGCGGTAAAGTATGCGTGGACAAGCCCCATTACCAAGGCAATACCGAACGATACAGCCTCTATCGTAAAAAATCCCCTGAAGTCCTTCACGAGCGCATATACGATAAACACCGCAAACGAGACAAAAAACAGAATGATGACCGCAAGTCCGGTTATGCCGTACAGATAATATACGCCGTGGAAATCATTCTCTACATCATAGATCGTCCCTTCAAATGTAAACCGGGACAGTTCTATTCCGAACCATCTTGCGCTTGACGGTGAATCATCCATAAGCATCTCGGCGAACATCAACTTTTTCGCGCGAACAGATGCAAACTTCCTGACGTCAAGCGTATAGTTGAACATTTCCATCGTCTTTTCCGCGCCGAACCGCTTGACGAAATCCCCGACATGTCTTTCGTAGATCGGGGTGAGCTGTTCGACCACGAGTTTGCTCTCGTCGTCTGAGATCACCGGATTCTCTTCGGCGCCGTCTCCGTCTTCGTCTGTTATTTCCTGAAGTTTTTCTATAATTATGTCAAGCTCTTCCCTGTTGTTCTGGAGCTCTTCGTTAATAATGTTCTGCCGGTCGGTCTGTATCGTGTCGTTCAGCCCGAGATTCTTCGCCGCAGGCGAGACCGGCCACAGAAAGGCAAATAAAACCGCCAGTCCCAGAAGGACCGCTCCGTATTTCCAGTCTCTGCGGTTGAGCAGTATTATCATCAGCCCCATTCCCACAGAAAGAGCGAATACCCCCATATAAGCGAGACGTGTGCCGAACAGAAACATTGAAAGGCAGCAGACCGCCGAAGAAACAGCAAAAGGAATGAATCTTCTCTCTTTCGACCTGTACTGCCAGAGGACGACTATGGGAGAAAGCATGCAAAGGATAGCGCTTTGGGAATTCGTGTTGTTGAACCAGCCTATCAGTCCTATTCCGCTGGAGTATGTGTGCGGATCGGTCCCGGTAAGCGTGCTGACAGCCTCTACTGCGATTATGATGCAGAAAGCGACAACTGCTCCGCCTGTGAGCCACCTGAAAGTCCTGCTGTTGCTGTTCATGAAAGAGATCATCGCGATGGTGAGAAAAGGCAGCTGGATCACTCTTACGTAATTTGTAAGGTCACCTACGGGATCGGAAAAGGAACCCGTCTGAAGGCAGGCGAAAACATGACCCAGATAAAGAAGAAGAGCTACGGAAACAGCCGAATAATAAATCACTTTTCTGTTCGAGACCGAAAACGCCGTTACGAGAGCAAATGCGAACACGAGCATTCTGATCAGAAGAGTGACGGTGTTTGAAACACCCGCAAAAGTGAGCCAGTATGACGCGACGTCCATGACAGGCTGTATTATAATAAGCACGGCGGCAATAACATGTGAATATCGCGCCGCTGTTTCTTTCACCCTCATTTTTTCTGTTTTCCTTCCTTTTCCCTTGCTGTTTATATCCTGCAGCCCGGATTTGGGACGCACATTATCCGAAAAGTGCCATCCACAATGGCATCACTGTTTCTTTGGAATATCGGGATGCGCTGTCCAGGGCATTTTCCCCCATCGACCTGAGCCTCTGACGGTCTTCAAGCAGGCTTACGATCTCCGAAGCCAGCCTGTCGGTATCTCCGAACGGGACCAAAGCTCCGTTTTTGCCGTCGGAAATCATCGAACGTGGCCCGAACGGCACATCGAAAGCCACGACCGGGAGTCCGGATGAGAACGCTTCGATTATGACCATCGGGAAGCACTCCGCGAGCGAAGTCATGACCATGATATCGGAATCTCTCATCATCTTTTCCGCTTCTGGGCCGGAGACCATTCCCGTGATCCGGAACCTGTCCGAAATGCCGGAAGACAAAGCCATATCTTCCAGCTTTTTTCTCTCGGGTCCGTCGCCGACGATTGTCAGATCGGCGTCCGGGATCTTTTCCGCCGCTTTTGAAAAAGCTTCCACCAGCGCCCCGAGATTCTTCTCCGGATGAAGCCTTCCGACTGCGATAACATGTCTGCCGAGAAGTGCGGCGCCTTTCCGCGGCATGTCGGTAAAATTGGGTATCACCGATATCTCGGTCCTGCCGTTACTTCCGAGGCACGACGAATAGAATTCCTTTGCCGCTTCCGTCATTACGACCAGCCGGTCTATTCCTCTCATAGCGTTTGACACGGATCTCGCATATTTCCCGGACATGCGGCACACGTGTTCCTGAGTGATCCTGACGACGCCTTCCGGCGCATACCTTGAAAGGATTTCCGCGAACTCCAGCCGCGTCGAGAACAGACAGTCTGATGAGGTCTTCTTAACCTCGCGGATCATAAGCCGTTTTTTTCTGCGGAGTATGGAGACCGATCTGATGCCTTCCTTTATGGCAGAAAAGACCCTGAAAGACCTTACGCTGTCCAGGAAAGCCTCTCTGTTGGGTTTACCGTCTATAAGATACTTGACGGAAACATCCGGGGAAACCTCATAAGCCGGAGGGGCAAGCATGCTGTACGTTGAGATGATGCTGACGGAATAGCTTTTTGCAAGTTCGTTTGCCATTGAAACCGTCTGCCTCTCTATTCCGCCGTGCTGAAGATGCAGCACCAGTATAGTTATACTCTTCATACCACCAAATCAATCTCCCGTTCAGCATCATGGAGATTATATCACTGTTTTTAAAAATAGGCAACTTCAACGTTCCCGGTGATGTAACGGCAACGGTGAGAAAGAGAGCGTGGCGGATACGTATTCGGGAACTGCAGATACGCTTGTACGCTGTCCGGGACGCACGGCAGGAAACATCCGGTGTTTTCTGTTATCGAAGGGATTGTTTGACATTTCTTCATTTTTTTGCAGAAAAAGTGATAAAATATACTCGTAATTTTCCGTGCAGCCCGCCGGAGTACGTATTATCGGGCCGGGATGCCTCTTTCCGTGCCGGTCGGTCTGCCGCGGATTTCATTTGTCCCGGCTTTTTCAGGACCCGCACGGGTCCGGTCTTCCTGCGCCGGAGTCTTATTGTTTTCCCTGTCCGGAAGCGCTATTTCAGAAAGGAGAATCTCGCAAGAGATGGCGGTCTTTCCCGCTGCTGCGTCAGTGCATCCGCCGCGTTTTTTGATGAATATCGTTCTTAAAGATCTTACGAAAATATTTCCCAAATCCAGCCGGAATAAATCACCGGTAACGGCAGTCGACAACTTCAATATAGAGATCCCGGACGGCAAACTTGTGGGTCTTCTCGGACCGTCAGGATGCGGTAAAAGCACCGCTCTCAATCTCATAAGCGGACTCGAAAAACCGACTCACGGGCGGATCTTTTTCGGAGGAACCGATGTCACCGATCTTCCCCCGGAAAGACGCGGAGTAGGCATGGTCTTCCAGAACTATGCGCTGTATCCGCATCTTTCCGTGCTCCAGAACATACTTTTCCCCATGCAGAACTTAAAAGGGAAAGAACGTCCTTCAAAGGAAGAAATGATCGCACGCGCCGAAGAGGCGGCCCGTCTCGTACAGATAAGCGAGCTTATGGACCGGAGGCCCGGTGAGCTGTCCGGAGGACAGCAGCAGCGAGTTGCCATTGCAAGAGCGATAGTGAAAAAGCCGGGGGTCCTTCTGCTTGACGAACCTCTTTCGAACCTCGATGCAAGACTGAGGCTTCAGACAAGAGAAGAAATTCGGAGGATACAGAACGAAACCAAAATCACCACTGTGTTCGTCACACACGACCAGGAAGAGGCGATGAGCATTTCAGACCTGATAATCCTTATGGAAAGCGGTGTGCTGAACCAGGTCGGAAAACCTCAGGATGTATACGACTATCCCGCCAACATGTTCGTGTCGAAGTTCCTCGGAACACCGCCGATAAACATTTTCAAAGGAACGGTCAAAGACGGAACGGTATACATAGGAGATGTTCCGGCAGCGCATACGGATTCCGGATTTGAGGGCGAGGCGGCAGTAGGTATTCGTCCGGAAGGGTTTATACCGGACAGGAACGGCATACTGAGCTGCGGACTCTCCCGGGTCGAGGTAATGGGAAGGGATACGAGCATAGTTTTCACTCATCCGCAGGCGGAAAGCGGTTCGGGAAGAGCGATAGTCAGTTCAGAAAGCCTGTCCGAAGTCTCCGGAACCACCGTCTGCTTCAGCCTGAAGTCCTCAAAGATCCATGTCTTTGATCCCGTGACCGGCGTCAAGATCGAGACCAGACCCGGCTGACAGGAAATGTACGGATCATCCCGCAAGGACGATATCACTTCACCAGAAAGGAGAATTCCGCATCCGCTGACATCTTCGGCCGGCATCTTTACGCTATGCCGGGCAGCGGGGAAAGAAACGCGGTGATCAAATGAAAAACAGCAATTTCAAGGCTTGGCTTTTCCTTCTTCCGGCCATCGCCTTTCTGGGCGTCTTTATGCTGTATCCGCTGATCGACGTTCTCATATATTCATTTGAAGAAGGTTACAATTCCGCTTCCCAGTCATACTGGGGCATAGGATTCTACAATTATTCATATGTCCTCAGAGATCCGTATTTCATCCAGGCGCTGAAAAACACGATAATACTGGTCATCATCACCGTGCCGCTCTCCACAGGGCTGGCTCTCCTAATATCGCTTGGCCTGAACTCGATAAAAGCTCTGAAGAATCTATTTCAGACAGTCTATTTTCTGCCTTATGTCACTAACACGATCGCCGTGGGTCTCGTATTCATGATACTGTTCAAGAAGACCGCGTACACCGACGGAATGATAAATCTTCTGATAAACTGGTTCGGCGGACAGTCGGTCGATTTTATCGAAGGACCGTACTGGGCGAAGATGATGGTCATGTGCATATACACGATCTGGATCGTCATGCCTTTCAAAGTGCTGATCCTTACAGGTTCCCTCGCCTCGGTCAACAAGAATTACTACAACGCGGCAAAGATAGACGGAACGTCAAAATTCCGGACATTCACCCGGATCACGGTTCCGATGATCTCCCCCATGCTGTTCTACCTTATTATCACCGGTTTCATCGGAGCGTTCAAGGCATACAGCGACGAGGTCGCTCTTTTCGGGACGAACCTCAACGCCGCGGGGATGAACACCATCGTCGGATATATATACGACATGCTTTACGGAAACTCCGGCGGATATCCCTCCTATGCAGCGGCGGCCGCGCTGATCCTGTTTATCATCGTTCTCACCATCACGTCCATAAACCTTGCGATCAGCAAGAAAAACATCCATTATTAACCTATAAACGCAGGAGGTTTGAGACGGTTCTCTGCCGTCTGAAAAACACCCATGTCAAATAAGGAAAGATTGAATGGAACCGGAAAAGCGGCGCGGTTCGCGGGAAAAGCGGCAACATATCTGCTGCTGTCGCTCTGGGGACTGTTCGTCCTGTTCCCGTTCTACTGGATGATTCTGACATCCTTGAAATCCTACAGCGCGTACAACTCCGAATTCATACCGAAGTTTTTTACTGTAAATCCCACGCTAAACAATTATGCCGACGCGTTCACAACTGTCCCGCTCGGACGGTATTTTCTGAACACGATCCTTTTCACGGCCGTTACGACCGCCGCCATGCTCGTCGTCATCATCATGGCCGCTTTCGCGTTTTCCCGTCTGGAGTTTGCGGGAAAGAACATCGTGTTCGCAGTCTTCCTCTCGCTAATGATGATACCCAACGAACTTGTGATCATAACGAATTTCGTCACCATTACGAACCTCAACCTCAGAAACACGTTTCTCGGACTGATACTTCCGTCGGTCACATCTGTCTTTTATATCTATCTGTTAAAGGAGAACTTCGAGCAGATCCCGGAAGAACTCTACAAGGCGGCCAAAGTTGACGGCACATCAGACGTCAAATACCTTCTCCGGGTCATGATACCCATCTGCAGGCCTTCGATCATTACGATAACGATCCTCAAGGTGATCGAATGCTGGAACTCATACGTCTGGCCAAGACTTATCACTGACGACGAGACATACTATCTGGTGTCAAACGGCATACAGGATATTAGGGAAAGCGGGTTCGGACGGGAAAACATACCCACGATGATGGCTGCTGTTGTCGCCGTATCCATACCTCTAATAATTATTTTCCTAGTGTTCAGGAAAAAGATCATGTCCGGAGTTCTGAGGGGAGGCCTGAAAGGATGAGAAAAAGCGTTCTGTGTCTTCTCCTGATCGCCGCTTTATCCGTGGTCCCGGTTCTTTCTCTCTCATCGTGCCACGGAAAAGGAAGTCTGCCCGATTTTCAAGTGCCGGATGAATTTGATTCATCCAGAAATTACGAGATCACCTTCTGGGCGAAAAACGACACGAATCTGACTCAGAAGAACGTGTAT
Organism: Clostridia bacterium; assembly: GCA_017959065.1. Taxonomy (GTDB): domain Bacteria; phylum Bacillota; class Clostridia; order Oscillospirales; family CAG-272; genus RGIG2161. Next base: position 8,330 of record JAGDBK010000039.1, read on the forward strand.
CTCCAGGCGATCGAGGAATTTGAGTCCCTGTACCCGAACATAAAGGTCAACATTCGCCTTTACACCGATTACGGCAGGATATACAACGATGTTATCACCAATATCCCGACTGACACTACCCCGAACATCTGCATCACTTACCCGGACCACATCGCGACCTATACGACAGGCAAAAACACAATAGTTCCGCTCGATGACCTGCTGAAAGACAGCAAATACGGGCTTGGCGGAAGCGAGCTTCTTTTCGACGGACCTTCATATGACGAAATGATAACGAAGTACCTCGACGAGTGCATCATACAGGGGCATCATCTCGGTATCCCGTACATGCGCTCCACTGAGGCATGCTACATAAACAAAACATATGTCGACGCACTGGGTTACGATCTTCCCGAAACGCTAACCTGGGATTTCGTATGGGAAGTGTCCGAAGCCGCCATGAAAAAGGACGCCGACGGGAATTTCGTCCTGAACGGCGAGAAGGTCATGATCCCCTTCATCTACAAATCGACCGACAACATGATGATCCAGATGCTCCGGCAGAAAGGCGCCGCCTATTCCACCGATTCCGGCGACATACTGATCTTCAGCGACGATACCAAGGAACTTCTCAGGACCGTTGCGGAAGAGACGGAGAAAGGAGTATTCTCAACTTTCAAGATCTCCGGGTATCCAGGCAACTTTCTGAATGCGGGACAGTGCGTTTTTGCGATCGACTCTACGGCAGGGGCAACTTGGATGGGCAAACTGGCTCCGCATGCCGACATCAGCCCGGACAAGATCGTTGATTATGAGATCGCCGTAATGAGCATCCCGCAGTTCGACCCTTCAGATCCGAAGATGATATCCCAGGGACCTTCGATCTGCGTCTTCAACAAGACTGATCCCCAGGAAGTTCTGGCGTCATGGCTCTTTGCCCAGTTCCTTCTGACCAACAAGATCCAGATAACCTATGCCCAGACGGAAGGATACGTTCCGGTGACCCTCAAGGCCCAGCAGTCGGAAGAGTATCTTGACTATCTGTCGCGCAGCGGTGAAGACGGATCGCTGTATTATGACGTCAAGATATCCGCGACGAAGATCCTCATAGAGAACACGATGAACACGTTCATCACTCCCGTTTTCAACGGTTCGGCATCGCTAAGGGACGCTGCCGGACAGCTCATAGAAAACACAGTGAAATCAGTCAGAAGAAAAGAGTATTCCCGGACCGATGATTATTTTGCCGGGCTGTACAGCAGCATATCGTCTCTGTACCGTCTGGATCAGCTCAAACAGGCGCAGTCTGGCTCCGGATCATTCCGTTCGGATCTCGGCCGGCTTCCGAAGACTTCGGCGGCGCTTATTGTCTGCATAGTTCTTGCCTGGACCGCCATAGGTGTTTTTTCGGCCGCCGCGGCGGTCAAAAAGAAGAAAAACTCAAAAAACAGGCAGTAAAAAGGCCCTGAAATATTGATTTATTGTGATTTTTACTTATAATAAATGGCAGAAACTCAGACATAAACAGAAAAGAGGAATGAAAATGAAAAAATTCGCTGTAATCGCTTTGGCGCTTGTACTGCTGTTTTCTCTTGCTTCATGCCAGCCGGCCGGCGAGCCCGCTCCCGGCGACGACACGACTCCTGATGAAAAGGGCGAAGGCGTTATGACATATGCGGAATACATTGCCGCTGACATGGATGCCAGAGTAGTCGTTGAAACATATGTTCAGGCAAAACAGTCCTGGTGGGAAGATAAAGCGACAGTATACACCCAGGATAAAGACGGAGCATATTTCCTTTATGAAATGGCCTGCTCGAAAGAAGACTATGACAAACTGGTCCCCGGAACGAAGATCCGTGTAACCGGCCATAAATCAAGCTGGTCCGGCGAAGTCGAGATCATTGACGCGACATTTGAGATCCTGGACGGAAGCTTCATCGCCACCGCCAAGGACATCACTGCTCTTCTCGGTACCGATGATCTTATCAACCATCAGAACGAGTTCGTTTCCTTCAAGGGAATGAAGGTCGAAGCGTCGACTGACGCAGACGGCAACGAGGCTCCTTTCCTTTACAAATGGGACGGATCCGGTGAAGAAGGCGACGACCTTTACTTCAAGGTCTCCAGCAACGGAAACACCTATACTTTCACCGTTGAATCATATCTCTGCGGCAAGGATACCGATGTTTACAAAGCAGTAAAAGATCTTAAGGTCGGAGACGTCATCGATCTTGAAGGTTTCCTGTACTGGTATGAGGGTGTTAACCCGCACATCACAGCCGTTGCAGCTGCGAAATAATCCTCTCGGATTTTAAAACATCCATACAGCAAAACGACCCGGGCGCCTATATAACAGGCGCCCGGGTTTTTTCTGTCATTTCTTCCGATACAGTCCGAACAGAGAGACCGCCGAAAGAACGGCAAACAATAATGCTGAAGCAATGAAGAACGCAGGATATCCGCTGGCGTCTATCAGCCCTCCGAAAACAGGCGGCCCCAGTCCTGCCCCTATGCATGAAAAAACATTGATCAAAGTCGCTGCGCTCGCCGGCCTCATCATTTCTCTCGACTCGACCGGTACCTGCCAGCTGCAAATATGCGAGATGCCGCGAACCACTCCGACGCAGGCCATCATCAGAACAAAAGTGAGCACGGCGCTGACCCTGTAAAGAGGCGTTATGACTGCCAGCACCGCCGTTATTGAAACCGATGCCGCGAGCATTATCTTCCAATAATGGCTCTTCTTGCATAATTCGAGGAACAGGATCATTCCGGCCATCCCCGCCACGGGGATGATCAGGGTAATGAAAACGGACAGAGACGGCAGGAGAGAAAACTCATCGGACAAAAGATTCGGGATCCAGTTGGAAAACGAATAGTATGCCATGTTCGTCAGAAGCCCCACCAGACCTGTCAGGACTATGAACAGGACCGTTTTGGCACGTATTCCTTTTTGGCCTACGCTTTCGTCTTTTTTTCTCTCCGGGAGATCCGTTCTTTTGGGGCACACCGACATCATCCTGCAGAAAAAGACCGTCGACCCGATCAAAAGAACTGAAAAGACCCAGAATCCTATTCGCCAGTCCGCAAATTGAATGAAGACCGAGGCAAACAGATAGTCCAGAACGAAAGAAACTGTGAAACCAGCTCCCATGGCCTTGTTTGCGCCGATCACCATATCATCCGGCAGGTATTCGCTTATCATGACCATACAGGCCGGAAACACCCCTGCAAGAAGGGCTCCGCAGACCGCGAACAGGATCCAGACCTGCCATATCTCTCCGCAAAACGGGGAAACGCTGTATAACACGCAGGCGACAGGCACCGAAACGCATAGATAACGCAGGAGCTTGATCCGTCCGATGAACTTCGCGAAATACAGCTGCGCTGCGGCATATGAAACGAATCCGAAAGTCGTCGCCAGGCTCGCGTCTTTTTTCGAAACCCCGAAATAGCTTGTTGCCTCGATAATAGCGGCACTGTAGAAATTCTTCAGCGCAATATAGAAGACATACATCATCAGCGCCGCCGCGATCATCAGGCGGTACTTTCTTTTCTCAGTCACGGCTGTTATCTCTTCTGCTGCAGGGTGTAATGAACATCGTCTGCCTTTTCCTCGTCGGTGAATTTACGAAGAGTGTTTATCACTTCGCCGTTGTTCCACTTGCGGTCGCCGACATCATCTGTCGTACCCAAAACGGTCACGTTGAGCTGCCTGCGGCGAGCGCGGACATGATCCCAGTCCACAAAATAGATGTGAGCGAATTCTCCGCCGTCGAGTTTCCCGTCCTTGATCGTCATGGTCTCGCTGCGGCCGAAGAAGACAGACCTGAGATGTCCGTCGGTGTTCATGCTTGTATAGTCGCCCGGTTCATTGACATATCTTCCGAATTTCGAATGGATGGGTCCGGGGTGACGGTAATCCCCTTCATTTGTATAATCGGGTATCATCTTGCGCATGATATCCAGAAGATCGTGCTGAAGGAACTCAAGATCGAAACTGTCTATATCGTGAGAGCATTCCTGGATCATCACGGAACAGGTAGTGTGGTGTGAAGCTATGCAAACGGTCCCGTTTTTGACCCCTGACGCCTCGACTATCTCGACCACTTCCTTGGAAACGTCATGAAAAGTCGGTATCCATCCTCTTGACTGCAGTTCCAATTCCTTCTGAAATACTTTGAATTCCATATGAACCTCCGTTTATTTTCCAATTATTATTCTCAAAGAATGATAATGCAAATCCGCTGCTTTCATTTCAGCCAGCCGGACATACGGGAGAACGCATCCCTTTCATCCCGGAAGATCCCCAGTCCCATTCCTGCAAGCAGAGCCGATCCCACCGCGCCGGCAGACTGACCGTTGACGACTTTGATCTCCTGCTCGAGGATCTCCGAAATGACATTCGTGCAGATCGCGGAGTTGGTTATTCCGCCGATCGCGGTTATCCTTTCCGCCTTCAGTCCGCATCTGCCCAGCTCGTAAAGATAATCCTTAAGCATCAGAGCGGCTCCTTCGATAACCGCCCGCGCGATCTCCGGTTTCGAATGGCCCTCCGCCGCAGGAAAATCGTTTTCCGTGAAATCGAACTTCAGTCCGCCGCACCCGAGCGAAGCCTCCGCGACATATCCGTCAAACTCCGCATGGGATATCTCTCCGAAGAAATGCCTGCGTCGCATATTGATCTTTTCGGTTACCGAAGTCAGGGACTTCATCACGCAGTACGGAGCACCGTTCAGCATGAAACGGTCAACGAGGCCTTTGGTTTCAAGCCCGAATTTCCTGGATCCCACCGGGAACAGTTCGACCCAGGAAGTCCCGCAGGAAAGCAGCATGTCTCCCTCATCGAAAACACCCGCCCCCAGGGCGCCGGACGGATGGTCAAAGCTTCCGAGAACCACCTTTACGTCTCTGCTCAGACCGAGTTCGGCCGCGGCACTTTCCGTCAGTTCACCAAGCACCGTTCCTTTTTCGAAGATCGGCGGAAGACTGCTCTCACTGATCCCGAATTTGTCCAGCATCTTCCGGTTATATATTCCTTTTTCCTGATCCATGAGAAACGACGGGGTCCCCATGGAATGAGCAATGCCCCATTTTCCTGTAAGCCTGTGGTTCAGATACTCGGCGCTCATTGTCATAAAAGACATTTTTTCAAGTATCTCCGGCTTGTGAAGAGTGATCCACGCGAGATTGGCCGCCGGCATACCGTGTCCGAGAGGCCACCCGACCATCCGGTAAAAACCTTCCTGCTCTTCTTTCGTATATACCTTGTCGATATCCTCCTGAGAAACCCTGGTCTGCCAGCCTATTATGGGAGTGATCGGCTTTCCCTCGCCGTCAAGAAAAAGCGGGTTGCCGCTTGCGCAGCATGAGCAGATCGCCGCTATCTCCGTTTCGCTGTCTGCCCGGCCGAGATTCTTAATCACCGAAACGCATCTGTCGCAAAAAGCCTCAGGGTCAAGGAATCTGGCTTCCCCCTCGATAATGTACTCAAAGGGTTCCGTCGAGGTCGCGATCAACCTGCCCGTCTCATCAAGCAATACCCCTTTTACGGCGGATGTCCCGATATCCATTCCTATAAAACCTCTCATCTGCGCACCTCTCTCAATCGATAATCTCCGGCATGCCGGTCACGTTTTTTATTATACTATATTATCCGTATAAGTCAATTGATAAGGGGGTCAAAATAACTGTTCCCTCGACTTTACTTCCAGTCTCAAACGTGTTATAATTCAACTGCGGCAAGGCTGTTGCAAGGGTCCGCTTGGGCTTCCGGCCGAGCTGAGAATCTAACACTGGGGGAAAAACGAAATGGCACTTTTTCCGGTTACAGAACATGACAGATTTATCTATGAAACCGAACTTAAAGATTTTCTGCCCGAGAAGATCATTGATATCCACACCCACGTGTGGCTCAAATCCCTGACCACTCCGAGACCTCAGAACGAAGTATCGCGCACGGTCTCCTGGCCGAGTCTGGTCGCGAAGGACGACAGCATCGAAGATCTTCAGGAAACATACAGACTGATGCTGCCCGGCAAGGACGTTTCCGCGCTGATATTCACCAGCGGAGTCCGCAGTAAAGAGACCGGAGCCGCCAACAACGTGTATGTCAGCGAATGTTCAAAGAAGACCGGATGGCCTGCCCTTTACTATTCGCATCCCACCCAGTCCGCCGACGAGATCGAAGAAATGATCAGAAAAGGTGGATTCCTCGGGATCAAATCATATCTCAGCCTGTCACCGAAATACATTCCCGAAGCCGAGATCCGGATTTTTGACTTTTTCCCGAAGAATCAGCTGAAACGCATGGATGAGATGGGCGCCATCGTGATGCTCCACATACCGCGTCACGGCAGACTGAAGGATCCCGTTAACCTTGAACAGATCCTTGAGATAAAGAGGGAATTCCCCAATATCCGTCTGATAATCGCGCATATAGGCCGCGCATACACCGTCAGCGATGTAGGCAATGCCTTTACCGATTACCTTTGCAAGGCTCCTGATCTCATGTACGATTTTGCGGCAAACTGCTGCGAGTATGCGATCACGGAAGTTATAAGACACGCGGGACCCAAGCATGTTATGTTCGGTTCCGACATGCCGATTCTCAGGATGCGGACACACAGGATCGAAGAGAACAACACATACATCAACCTTATTCCCCCCGGACTGTACGGAGATCCCAAACAGGACAGCCATCTTCGCGAAGTCAGCCCCGAAGAGGCGGACAACATCACTTTCTTCCTCTATGAAGAGCTTCTCGCGTTCAAACGTGCAAGCGTCGCCCTCTCTCTCTCCGCATCGGACGTTGAGGATATCATGTACAACAACGCCGCTCAGCTTATCGAAGGCGCGCGCAGATCGATCTACGGAAATTAAACCTCCCCGGGTATCAAATACACATTTAAAGGAGAACGACACACCATGAAAAAGACGAAAATCGCATATCTGCCTCTATACATCAAACTTTATGACGATATCAATACCGCGACCCGCAAGCCGCTGGTCGAGTATATGAACACGCTTGTATCCATGATCGAAAGCCAGGGGTTTGAAGTAGTGCTCCCCGAAGATGTGTGCCGCATTAAGGAAGAATTCGACCGCGCGGCCGAAAAGTTCAATTCGGATCCGGAAATAGTCGCAGTCGTGACGGAGCATCTGGCATATTCCCCTTCTCTTGAATCCATCGAAGCGCTTCTCAGCCTTAAAGCTCCTATAATCGTCCTTGACACCACTCCGAGCTATGAACTCATCAGCTGCGCGGCATATTCCGACAGGATATCTCCCAACCACGGTATCCACGGCGTCCAGGATATGTGCAACCTTCTAAAGCGTAACGGCAAGCCGTTTCAGATCTGCGTCGGGCACGCGATGCACAGCGACGTGATCGCCAGAGTCTGCGGGCTCTGCCGCGCGGCGGCATGCGCGAAAGCTTTCCGCGAGAGCCGGATAGGAATGGTCGGCGGAGAATTCGAAGGCATGGGAGATTTCCGCATTTCCGATGAACGTTATGAATCCGAGATCGGAGCGAAGACGGTCCGTATGTCATTCGAAGACGGTAAGAAATATACCGCCGCTGTTACAGACGACGAGATCCAGAACGAAATCATATCCGATGCCGCCAAATACAGCATTTTCGCCGAAAACGAGGATAATTACCGTGCGGCCACAAGAGCAGGACTTGCCGTAAGAAAGTGGATGAACGACAACGGGCTCAACAGCGTTACCGTCAACTTCCTCCACATTGAAGAATCCGGCCTTGAGAAAATGCCTTTTATGGAATGCTGCAAGGCTCTCGAGAGAGGCCAGGGCTATGCGGGTGAAGGAGACAATCTAACCGCCGGCCTCACCGGAGCTCTTCTCGCCTCATATCCGAACACCACGTTCACGGAAATGTTCTGCCCGGACTGGGAAAAGGATATAATCCTTCTCAGCCATATGGGAGAATTCAATCCCAGACTGGTCGCCTGGAAGCCGCATGTCAACGATAAACCGTTCAAATACAACGTCACCGGCGACACCGTCGCCATGAGTGCCTGCTACCGCAAAGGAACGGCAGTCCTTGCCAATCTGGCCCCGATGAACGACTCGTTCTCTCTCATCCTTTCAAAAGTCGAACTCACCGATGACGGTCTTGAATACGGCGCATACAGAAAAGCCGTTCAGGGATGGCTCAAGCCCGCGATGCCGATAGCTGATTTCCTGAAAGCATATTCCGAAGCCGGAGGAACACATCATTCAGCTATGGTATATGACGCTGACATACAGGATCTTGCCGCATTCGGAAAAATGATGGGCTTCAATGTCGTCATCATCTGACCCGGCAATGGAGCAGCATCAATAATCTCAAAGAAGGATTGAAAAATGAAGCAAAAAATAAGGACCCCTTATTTTGAGATAGGGACCAAAAATTACATATACGGGGACAAGGTTCTGGAATACGCGAAAGCCGCAGACGCCGCCGCGGAGAAATATGACATAGACGTTCTTTTCATTACCCCCGCAGTCGAGATACGCAGGATCGCCGAGAACACGAAAAATCTGATAATCCTGGCCCCTTATATGGATACTTTGAGGCCGGGCCGCGGAATGGCTGATATACTTCCCGAAGCTCTCAAAGCCGCTGGCGCCAAAGGCGTCGTCATCAACCACTGCGAAAAGCCGATGAGCCTGCCGCAGATGAAAGCCACTATAGACCGCGCAAGAGAACTTGATTTCCTTGTGTTCGCATGCGCGGACACCCTTGACGAGGCAAAGGCCATCGCTCAGCTTCACCCTGACATCATCAACCCGGAACCTTCCGCGATAATCGGCGGCGGCAACGGTGTGTCGCCCATGGATTATGTAAAGGACTCGATTGCCGTCATCAAAGCCATCTATCCTGATATTTTGGTTGAACAGGCGGCGGGGATCACCAACGGGCAGCAGGTCTATGATTTCATTATGGCCGGCAGCGAAGCCGCAGGCGCAGCGTCCGGGATCATGAACGCCGCCGACCCGATAGCCATGATAGATGAGATGATCGCCGCGACCAGAAGAGCGGCGGACGACCTGAAAAGCAAAGGAGAATGATCAAATGGTTTTCAAGGATTCTTTCACCTTAAATTCAAATCATCGGGCAGTATCGTTTCACGACATTACGGATAAAGTCAAAGAAGCAGTCAAAAACTCCGGGATCAGGGACGGGATCGTTGTGGTCTATTCGCACCATACCACATGCTCCGTTATCACCCAGGAATGCGCGTTCGATATGTCAATGACCGGGCTCGAGACTCTTCAGCAGGATCTTGTCAATGCTTTTGAAGACTGGATCCCGACCTGCAGACACGAGAATATGTATCTTCATCCCGGTCCCAAGGCCCTGAAGTTTGCCGAAGAGCACGGAGAGGACAATTTCGGATGCCACAACACCGACGCGCACCTCCGGTCTTCCATTATCGGACGTAGCGTTACCGTTGTGATCGATGACGGTGTCGCCGATCTGGGAGAATTCGGAAGGGTCCACTTTATAGACTGGGATCAGACGCGCGGACGTACCCGCACCGTGAAGATCATGGTGATCGGAGAATAATAAACCTGTCTCTGGATATACAGGCCCGAATAATACAAGCGAGACGGCAGATGAGCAGTTCATCAGCCGTCTCGTTTTACTTTATGCCGTTCCCGTTATTTGCCTTACCCGCAGCAGCCGGCACAGCTCTCGCAGTCCGGGAACTGAGATCTGTCATATTCAATGCCGTTTTTCTCATAATAATCCTGCAGCGCCTTTTTGATCGCCTCTTCGGCAAGGACCGAACAGTGCATCTTATAAGCAGGAAGTCCGTCGAGAGCCTCGGATACGGCCTTGTTTGTCAGCGTCATAGCCTCGGATACGGGTTTACCTTTTATCAGCTCGGTAGCCATCGAACTTGACGCTATCGCGGATCCGCAGCCGAATGTCTCAAATTTCACGTCGACAATAATATCGTTTTCTATCTTCAGGTAAATCTTCATTATGTCGCCGCATTTCGCGTTGCCGACTTCCCCGACACCGTCTGCGTTCTCTATGACTCCGACATTCCTCGGATTTCTGAAATGATCCATCACCTTATCGCTGTAAAGAGCCATTTTATCACCTCATTGAACAATATAATTCTTTTTTCCGTTTATCAGGTCTCTCCAGACGGGAGAAATACTGCGCAGGTATCCCACGACTTCTTTTACCGCGTCAATGGTGTAATCGATCTCTTCCGAGGTGTTTTCCTCGGAAAGTGAAAGACGAAGCGACCCGTGAGCGATCTCGTGCGGTCTCCCGATGGCAAGAAGCACATGACTGGGGTCAAGAGATCCCGAGGTGCACGCTGAACCGGAAGACGCGCATATCCCTCTGTCGTCAAGCAGGAGAAGGAGCGACTCGCCTTCGATGCCTTCGAAACAGAAATTCACGTTGCCCGGCAGCCTTTTCTTTGCATCGCCGTTCAAGACCGAATGCGGTATTTCCGATATGCCGTCTATCAGTCTGTCCCTCAGAGCTGAAATCCTTGCCGCGTTTTTTTCAATTCCGTCACAAGCCTCCTCCAACGCGGCCGCCATGCCAATTATGGCGGGGATGTTTTCGGTTCCGGCGCGTTTTCCGCGCTCCTGAGCCCCGCCTTCGATGATATTTGACAGACGTATTCCTTTTTTCGCGTACAGAAATCCGATGCCCTTCGGTCCGTGGAACTTATGAGCGGACACCGAAAGCATGTCAATATTCTGCTCTGATACGTCGATATCAAGATGACCTGCCGCCTGGACAGCATCAGTATGAAAAGGCACCCCCGCATCCCTGCATATTCGGCCGATCTCCTTGACCGGCTGAATGGTACCTATCTCGTTGTTTGCGAACATCACTGTCACAAGGCACGTTTCCGGGCGGATATTCTTTCTGACTTCATCCGGATCGACGATGCCTTTTTCACCTACGCTCAGAAGCGTTACCTCAAATCCTTCTTTTTCAAGCTTCTTTAGTGTATGCAGAACTGCATGATGCTCGATCGCTGACGATATAATATGATTATTTCCGCTTTTCTTCCCTGCCAGCGCCGCAGATACGATTGCCTGATTATCCGCCTCGCTTCCCCCGGAAGTAAATGTGATCTCATTAGGCAAAGCGCCGATGCACCGTGCTATTCTCTGTCTGGCGTCGGAAAGCGCCTCTGCCGCTCTCTGGCCGGCCGAGTGAAGGCTGGACGGATTTCCGTATACAGAATCAAAGAAAGGAAGCATCGCTTCTATTGCCGTCCTGCTCGTCTTCGTGGTTGCCGCGTTATCCAGATATATCATTTTATTTTCCATAATACAGTATCTTCTCCGATTTGTCTGTGAAATCTGACCGGTGTATCATATAACGTAATCGTTTCCGCCCGGACATTCCGATTTTCTGTCAAGGATATCCTGAAGAGTAATACTGTCAAGATAATTGCAGATCACATCGTCCAGCCCTTTCCAGATCGGCAGAAACGGACAGTCCGCACTCCGTCCGCAGGGAATATGGTCCTCTTCAAGACAGCTGACCGGACGGATGGAACCCTCTGCCGCACGAAGTATGTCCCCGACCGTATACTCTTCCGGAGGTCTTGACAGTCTGTATCCTCCGTGAAGGCCCCGGCTTGAATCCAGCATTTTTGAAACATCCGGAAGATTGATAATCTGTTCCAGATACTTTTTCGATATTTCCTGCCTTTCGGCTGAATCCTTTAGCGGGACATACCCTTCCTTCTGATATTCCGCTATATCCAGCAGAATACGCAAAGTATAGCGTCCGCGCGTTGAAATCATCATCTTGAGCACCTCTCGGATATCTGATGGAATTAGGCTTTTGTAATAATACCCGATTGCCTACAGGTTTAATGTGTTATTATGATATGACCAAAAGCCTACTTTGTCAATAGGTTTTTTGTTTTTGCCGTTAAATGCCACATTTTCGCTGTTTTTTGCTTTTGCGGCAGGAGCGTCTTATTGACTTAAAATCTGAAGAATGATAAAATACATATTAAACCGATAGGATTGGTGTATTATTTGCGCACCGGCCAGCAAATACGCGGCTGTATAAAAATCTCAAATACCGGGAGCGAAATAAACTATGACGATACAGCAACTGAAATATGCCGCAGCAATCGCCGAATGCGGCAGCCTGAACAAAGCGGCGGAAGTATTATATGTAGCTCAGCCGTCTCTGACAAACGCCATAAAAGAGCTGGAGAAAGAGATCGGCATAGTGATTTTCAACCGCGGTGCAAAAGGCGCTGTGCTTACGAACGACGGGGCGGAATTCATGCAGTACGCCAAGCAGGCTGTCTGGCAGTACGATATGCTCTGCGAAAAGTATATGGGGACCGGGACATCAAAGATCAAGTTCGGGATCTCCACTCAGCATTACTCTTTTGCGGTAAAAAGCTTCGTCGAGATGGTCAAGCATTTTGGCACCGACGAATACGAGTTCGCTATTCGGGAAACAAAAACCAGGGAAGTCATCGATGACGTTGCTTCGGGGAAAAGCGAGATCGGTATACTGTATAAAAGCGATTTCAACCGCAGTGCCATCGACAAGATCCTCAAGGCAAACGATCTTGACTTTCATTTTCTGATCGAATGCGACGCGTTTGTGTATCTGTGGAAAGGACATCCGCTCGCAAAAAAAGAGAAGATCGGCTTTGCTGATCTGTCCGAATATCCGTGTCTGTCGTTTGAACAGGGAGCATCAGGATCCTTCTATTATGCCGAGGAGCTTCTGAGCACAGCGGAATATCCTAAAACGATAAAGGCAAATGACCGCGCGACCATGCTCAATCTGATGATAGGCCTGAACGGATATACACTTTGTTCCGGAATCATATGCGAGGAGCTTAACGGATCCGATTACATAGCCGTTCCCTTTGAGACGGATGAAGACGTCATCGGAAACCGAATGGAGATCGGTTATATTTTGAAAAGAAACATGATCCTCAGTAAAATGGCGGTTAAATATATAGATGAGATGAAGAGATACCTCGGCAAGCTATAGCCTTTGGCTATAGCCAAGTATTTGACCTCGGTATTGGACAGAATGAAAAAGGGCGGTTATAATAGCATCAGCAAACAAGGGCAGAGAATAAACCCGAAACGGAGGTCCTTATGAAAACACTGCTGTATATTATCAGAACCCGCTCGAAAGAATGGCGAATGTGCCGATGTAATCGATGTAATCATTCTTCCAATACAAACATATTAAATAAATGAGAGGTCAAAACAATGAGTAAATACAGATTTGAAACGCTTCAGCTTCATGTGGGTCAGGAACAGGCCGATCCGGCGACCGACTCGAGAGCAGTCCCCATCTATCAGACAACTTCATATGTATTCCACAGCAGCGAACACGCAGCCGCACGCTTCGGTCTCGCAGATTCTGGAAACATTTACGGGAGATTGACCAATTCAACGCAGGAAGTTCTGGAAAAGAGGATCGCGGCTCTTGAAGGGGGCGTTGCGGCTCTTGCGCTCGCGTCAGGCGCAGCTGCAATTACCTATACGATAGAGGCGCTGGCGCAGAAAGGTGACCATATCGTAGCGCAGAAGACGATCTACGGCGGAAGCTACAATCTGCTGGCGCACACGCTCCCGCAGTTCGGAATAGAAACCACTTTCGTGGATATTCACGATACCGAAGAAGTTAAAGCGGCGATCAGACCGAATACAAAAGCGGTCTTTATTGAAACGCTGGGAAATCCGAACAGCGATATACCGGATATTGACGCAATATCCGATATTGCCCATTCCGCAGGGATCCCGGTCGTGATAGACAACACCTTCGGCACACCGTATCTCATCCGCCCTATAGAACACGGCGCGGATATCGTCGTTCATTCCGCGACAAAATTCATCGGAGGACACGGCACGACACTCGGCGGCATAATAGTTGACAGCGGAAAGTTTGACTGGAAGACAAACGCCGACAAGTTCAGGCCCATCGCCGAAGCCAATCCAAGCTATCACGGTATTTCCTTTGCCGACGCAGTCGGTCCCGCGGCTTTCGTCACATACATCAGAGCGATCCTTCTGCGCGATACCGGAGCCGCGATCTCACCGTTTAATGCCTTCCTTCTTTTACAGGGTGTCGAAACTCTTTCTCTCAGACTGGAACGGCACGCGGAAAACACGAAGAAAGTGGTCCAGTATCTCGTAAACCATCCTCTCGTCGCCAAAGTCAACCATCCGTCGCTCCCCGATCATCCCCAGCATGCACTGTATCAGAAATATTTTCCGAACGGCGGCGCATCGATCTTTACATTTGACATAAAAGGCGGGCAAAGCGAGGCCTGGAGGTTTATCGATCATCTAAAGATCTTCTCACTACTCGCAAATGTTGCCGATGTTAAATCGCTCGTCATTCATCCGGCATCAACCACTCATTCCCAGCTTTCCGAAGAAGAGCTTGACAGCCAGAACATCCACCCAAACACTATACGGTTATCTATCGGTACAGAGCATATAGACGATATAATAGGCGATCTTGAAACCGGATTCGCAGCTCTGTGAACTTGCGGCAACGGTTTATCCCTAATCAAAAACACAAAATAATAATAAATGAACGGAGAAAATAAAAATGTCAAAAATCTATAAGGGTACGATCGGACTTATCGGAAACACCCCCCTGGTTGAAGTCGTCAATTACGAAAATGATCAGAATCTCGACGCAACACTGCTTGTAAAACTTGAGTACTTCAATCCGGCGGGAAGCGTAAAGGACAGGATCGCTAAAGCGATGATCGAAGACGCAGAGAAAAAAGGCAAACTGAAAGCGGGTTCTGTTATCATTGAACCCACCTCCGGTAATACCGGCATAGGTCTTGCTGCCATCGCCGCAGCTAAAGGTTACCGTATTATCCTGACGATGCCCGAGACCATGAGTGTCGAAAGGAGAAATATTCTCAAAGCATACGGCGCGGAGATCGTCCTTACCGAAGGAGCTAAGGGAATGAAAGGCGCTATCGCGAAAGCCGAGGAACTGGCAGCGGAAATCCCGGGCAGTTATATACCCGGACAGTTCGTCAATCCGGCTAATCCCGCAATACACAAAGCGACGACCGGTCCGGAGATCTGGGCCGATACCGACGGAAAAGTAGATTATTTCGTCGCAGGCGTCGGCACAGGCGGAACCATCACCGGCACAGGTGAGTTTCTCAAAGAGCAGAACGCTTCAGTCAAAGTCATTGCGGTTGAGCCGGAGGGTTCCCCCGTGCTTTCTGAAGGAAAAGCCGGTCCTCACAAGATTCAGGGAATCGGAGCTGGATTTGTACCGGAAGTACTTAACACCGGAATATATGATGAAATCATTAAAGTGTCCAATGAAAACGCTTTTTCGGCATCAAAACTGTTGGCGAAAAAGGAAGGGATCTCGGTCGGAATATCTTCCGGGGCTTCACTATTTGCTGCCACTGAGCTGGCCAGAAGACCGGAAAACAAAGGGAAAGTGATCGTTGCGCTCCTTCCCGACAGCGGCGACAGATACTATTCCACCCCGCTGTTTACGGAAACAACTTGATCTTCGGTTTCTGTTTCCGTTTTCCTCTTCTATATGCGATGAGGAGAAAAAAGGTCTATCGAAAATTCTGAGAAAAGAAAAATCCGGGTTGAAAAACCCGGATTTTTGGTGCGGGTAAGAGGACTTGAACCTCCACGAAGTTGCCCCCACTAGAACCTGAATCTAGCGCGTCTGCCAATTCCGCCATACCCGCATATTAAATCTGTAAGTCGCATAAACGATGTCCGTATCTGCGGTCCCGAGGTGAAAAAAGATACTGTGAGAACGCGTTCCGGATCCTGACCGGCCGCCAATATCGCAACGTACACTTTTCACG
This sequence comes from Clostridia bacterium, assembly GCA_017959065.1. GTDB lineage: Bacteria > Bacillota > Clostridia > Oscillospirales > CAG-272 > RGIG2161. The sequence continues at coordinate 24,172 of JAGDBK010000039.1, forward strand.
AACAAATCTATTATAACGAAAAGAGGATTGTTGTCAAGCCTTTTTTCAAAGTTTTTCACAGCTTGAGACGGCAATACATTGTTTTCAAGTCCGAAAATCATGCGTTTTTTTGAAAGGATTTAATGCCCGGATCCCCCACCGGAACCGGATCATGTGCAGCTTGATATTCTCGACTCGAAAGGGTCTGCGCATTATTTGCGCAGACCCTTTCGTTATAAGTCAGTCTATTCGCTTGTAACCGATCATCCAACGATACCTGAACGCTCAATACCCTGAACAAGGTATTTCTGGCAGAACAGGTAAATAATGACCAGCGGAAGGATGATAAGGATACCGCAGGTGTTTGTAACCGCCTCCAGGAACAGGTTTGTGCTCTGAGGCAGCGCCGAAAGTGTAACGGGAACACTGACGATATCCGGCATCAGGATAAATCCGGTCGTTGAAGTCGATGTAAAGAACATGCCGTGATAGAACTCGTCAGTCCACTGCCATGAGAAAGCGAACAGGAACACTGTTATCATCATGGGTATGGAAAGCGGGAGAATGATCTGAAGGAATGTTCTGAAAACACCGCTTCCGTCGATATATGCCGACTCTTCCAATTCATCCGGGACACCCTTGAAGAAGTTCCTCATCATGAAGATGTAAAGACCGTTCTTGAATGCCAGTCCCGTTATTGAAAGCACAAACAGCGGCCAGAAGGAGTTGGTAAGGTTCGGAAGCTTGTCTATGATCCCTATGGCCTGCATGATCTTAAACAATCCTGGAACACCCGGAATTATCGACAGATCGAAATACCTGAACTGCATGTACATTGACAGATACAGGGTTCCGTGAGGAACGACCATCGTGAAGATAACGAGCATAAACACGATGCTGCGGCCTTTGAACTTGAATTTCGAAAGTCCATACCCTATAACGCAGCAGATAAACGTCTGTGTCACGGCGCACATCAATGACAGCAGCGTAGTGTTAAGCAACGCAGTCAGATAGTTGTTTTCAACTATTATCTGCCAATAGTTGTTTAAGGTCGGGTGCTTGGGGATAAGTTTAACAGATACGTCTACAAAATCCTGGGGGCTCATAAAAGAAGCCATTATCTTCGACAGGAACGGGAAAAGGATTACATACGATATTCCAAGAAGAAGAACCAGACGAAAGATGTAGAACACAGCTGTTTTCAGGAAGGTAAGCGAAAGATACTTGGTGCGAAGCCTTTCAAGAAGAGGGGTCCGCTCAAAATCCACCTTAATTTTATTCTTGGATTCTTTCTTAATCTTTGGTGCATCCATTTCAGTATCCCTCCTTCCCTAGTCTCTTCTCTGATAGAAGACAAACAGCGAAAGCAGAAGTGCCACCACCGCTATTATTGCTATGACTATCAGGAAATACATCCACGACATCGCCGAAGAGAGGACTCGTCCGCTCGAAGACTGGTTATAAACGGTATTGATGTATGTCATAACAGTATTGCTGCTGTCGGTAAACGCATCTATGACCGTATAGACCGCATTGACGAGTATCATGGGACTTATCATGGGGATCGTGATCTTCCAGAAAGTTTCCCAGGCAGACGCACCGTCTATCGAACAGGACTCATAAATAGCCGGGGATATGCTCTGCAGCGCCGCAAGGAAAATCAGGAGCTGCACGCCTGACCTGTTAACGATATTGTAAATATCATTAACAAGTTTTGCGACATATGTCGCAAGGCCGGAGCCGATTTTCATGTTACTGAAAAGCAATTGTATGTCGACCGCGGATATGATCTGTGAGACCGTTGTATTCTCGGCGCCGTCATTCATACCCGACGATTCCATATGGGAAACGACACTGGACGCGGATATTGATTCCATCAAACCGGTGGAAATAATAACAGGTACAAAGAATATTGCTCTGAAAGCGGCGCGTCCGAACATCTTCTGGTTGAGCAGCACCGCCATGAACAGCGCGAATATCACTATTGCCGGTATATCGAAGATAAGCTGCTGAATACCGGATATCAGGGTCGTGACGTATGTCGGGTTGACGAACAGTGCCTGTCTGTAGTTCTCAAATCCGACAAAACTCAGAGTAAAACCGCCGCCGCCGGCATTGGTTTTGATCTCGGCAAAAGAATATGTAGCCGAGTTAACAATTATTGGCAAATAGACGAAAATGAATCCCAGTACAAACGGGAGAACAAATAACCACCCTGCTCTTGCTTTACGCGACTCGAGAGCTTTTTTCCGGCGCTTTGGCTTAGAAGACGCTATCGTTTTCTGTGCGTTCATTTGCTTCACCTCCCTTTACTGTTTGACGAAACTGTATGCAGGTATTCTCAGCAGCTTGCCGTCAACATTTACCTCAACCTCAAAGTTGTTGTAGTTGAGAATGAATCTGGTACCGTTCGAATATGTAACCCTGACGATACTTCCGTCATCATTGGTGTATTTTGTGTAATTGTACTCGGGTTCGGGTTCCTCCTGATCCTCTTCGTCAGGCTCTTCCTCTTTTATCGGGTAATACTTTGCTTTGAACTTCTCCTCGAACTTATCGTTATACGTGCCCTTGCGCTTAGCAAAATTGATTGCCTTCTCGAGCTTGAGCTCGTATGCCTCTATAGCCTCCTGAAGTTCGGCCTCGGCCTTTTCAGCCGCAGCCTTGTCAGCTTCGACCTCGTCCTCGTCGGGAACACGCTCTCCGATGAGGAACTCGTGGTTGACGATCGTTTCAGTCTGAAGATCGGCCATTATCTCGTTCAGTTCATTATAGCTCTCGACAAGCTGATCGAACCAGATCTCATAACGTACCGAATAGTACTTGCTGTATTCAAACGTGTCTTTAAGAAGCTGCGTGTTGGAACGTGAAAGCGTGTAGTAAAGGGTTGCTCCGTTCTCAATAGTCTTCAGGAACATATAATCGTAGTCACCGGCCTGGTTGATCGGCGAACCCGCGAAGTTAACATATCCGTGATAGACCATTCCGATGAACGGGACCGTGTCGCTCGAAAGAGTGTAGCGGCTGGAGTCGATTGGAACATTCAGAATATGCTTGAGATACTTGACACTGTAAATGTTTCCGCCGATGCCCATCAGATTCGGATATGCTTCCTCCAGTGATTCGAGCATCTGGATCGTGAACTCTTTCGCATCCTCGCGGTTGTACGGATCCTCTTTGTCGAAGTCAGTAGAAAGATCCGAAGTAAGAGAAGCAACCGATACGCTGTTCCATCCGAACCTTGAATATGCGCTGTTGAACCTCTTGAAAATCTCGGGATACGAAGCCGCAGACACGACCATTCCGCCATAAGGCATGAACGTCTGATAGGTTGAGTCATACGAAGACTTGGATGTATATCTGCCGTTGATCGTCTTTACAAGGTAATCCTTGCTGAAGCCTCCGCCGAGATGAACCTCAGTGAATTCAAAGTCAGGATATACTCCGAAATTCTTTTCCTCAGCATATTTGATCAGATCTCTGAATCCGCTCTCTCCGCCGGCGCTTCCCTCCCAGTCCACCTTAACGGGACCCGTATGGTGCAGTCCGCCGTTGCTGAATCCTGTCAGTTTGAAATTGACGTTTGTAATTCCCTTCTCAGAAAGCTCATCATACATAGTCTTGATGTCGTCGAATGTTGTCAGCGCTTTCTTGACCTGAACGGGAACGGAAAGGATTCTTTCCAGGGCTTGAATAGATCCGAACGATTCGATATAGATCGGAATGCTGTCCTCAACGCCGGAGGCCTCCAGCTTCTGGAGAGTGCCTTTCTTTTCCAGGTAATCCCTGTAAGCGGTTGCCATTCCGACATAATCGTTGGAATACTGTTTTTTGCTTGATGACGATTTTGCGGTATTATCGCCGCCGTTCAGCATAATATATCTCAGGGTTATGTCGCCTACATATTTCCTGTCCGACGTTACCGTCCACATACTGTGGGATGCTGCTTTGACCGCATCAGCTATGTCATACTCGTCAGACGGACGCGGGTTGAAGGAAGTATAAGCCGTACAGTAGCTGTGGAGTGAACCGCCGTGTTCGGTAGTGAGGCTCGCTATCGCGTCTCCGGCCTCAATGATGGCCAGGAATCCGCGCTCTTCCGAATATGTATGGTGTTCGATGACCGCTTCCTCTAGGACCAGTCCCCTTTCATCCTTGACTTCGGGAGAGATCGTGATCTCGTATTCCTTGTCGACCGACTCGCTTACTCCAAATACGGGAAGTCTCATTACTTCTCTGTGAGCTTCTCCTATCTTGTAGTAACCGTAGTCCTGGCCATACATCTTACTTGTAATGGTAACCGATTTTCCGGCGAAATCCTCAAATCTGAACAACGCTCCGGATCCGTCGGGAAGGAATGTATATCCATTGTTTTCATAACTGCCCGCACCCATGTACGGAAGAACGGATATGCCCTCAAGAGTATAGTTCGTAGCGTCGTATCTGAGACCTTTTGCAGGAAGCCTTACCTTGACTCCGTGCTCATCAAGAGTATACTCAAGAGCCATCCTGAAAAGGGCCGGAGGCTTGTCGTTTCCTACGTAGTTGGTTATCGAGTGGTCCGTATCAAGGTCTTCGTACGAATATGTCGGAACATACTTTTTAATGCATGATTCAAGGTAATTGAGCTCCTTGTCCTGAATATCCTCCGAAGTGGCATATATTGCCATCGATCTTACGATCGGATATTTAGCAATCATTTCCTTGACAGCTCTGGTGCTCAGAGAAGGATCGTTCGTGTCCTTTTTGACAAAGAAGTTAAGGAATCTGTCGCACTCGAACCATATGGAGTCGTTCTCATACTGATCCTTATCGTTGTCATAGAACTCCTCGCGGTCTGCCTTGACTGCTTTGAACGTGTTGAGGAAAATGTTCTCGAACCTCTCCGAGGAAATCATCCTCGGCACCAGGACTCGTCCTTCTTCGCGTCCGATCGAATACTCTATTCTGATACCGCCTTTAATGTTTTTGACCTTTATCTGATTTCTCAGGGCAGCCTCTGTGAAGCTGTTGAAGGTCTTGTCGGTACCGTTATCGACATAGTTAACAATAATCTGGGAGAGAAGTTTCTGCTTTGTTGAGTTGGAAGCGCTGATCGTTCCGATATCATACGGGTTTGAAAACAGGTACTGACCGCTTTCTTCATCTTTGATCGCGACTTCTCCTGTCATTTCATTTACATAGAGCGAATAACCGTCCTGCGTTATACGCTTTTTCATATTGACATCAAGCGTGATCTTGTCTTCCGGAGTCCAGTAGTCATTGTTGAGATACCTGTTGACTTTTACCTCATACGATACCTTGTCAACGTTTTCTTCACCGTCTTCTCCGGTTCCTTCAGGGTCTTCAGCGGAATCTTCAGATCCTGTATCCTCCGATGTCGATACAGGCTCGTCGTTATTCCCGCTATCCTCGTCTCCTTCTGCAAAGACGGAAAGGACTGAATATGAACTGAGAGTACTGATTATCAGGGCGATAATCAAAAGCATTGAAAGCCTTTTTGTAGTTTTCATCTTGTATCCTCCTTCCGTCTACAGTCTGTATGAGATCTCTATCACAATGTTTGAGATGAAATTGAAGATCTTCATCAGCAGTCCCGAGAACAGGATACCGATGAACATTATCACCGCCATTCCAACCACTGTCGCCACCGAAGTAACTATGCTCTTGAAGAGCGTGTAATCATGAGTGACCATCATCCCGCAGAACAGAAGGATTCCGGCCCAGGTGAACCCGATTCCTACGATAAACGAAACAAAGTCAAGTTCCGATTTCACAAGGACGTTTGACAACAGCGTTGCCGGAACTATCGTAAGAATGAGCGGCACCAGAGAATATGTGGTCGCAACGTAAATATCCTTGATACTGCCTTCACCGTCGAACAAAGTCGTAAGACACCAGTTTGCAACGACCCAGAGAACCAGCGGAACTACCACTGACAGGGCCTGTTCGAAGAGACTGGAGCCTTTGTCTGAACCTGACATAATATAACTTGTTCCGATAGACTGGTAGAAGAATGAAAGTATAACGAGGATGAGGAAGATCGTGCCAGCCCGTACAGAACCGCGCTGCTCATGTTTTAGATCCCAGAATCCGTCGAACGGATGGAAGATAAGATGCGCGGCGTACAGGAGTTCCTCCCTGAGCGTCTTTCTCCCTTTCTTAAGCTGCGTTTTCTTGTTGACTTTGGCCGCATGCTTGAAAAACAGGGAAACGAGCACGCAGATTATAACTATTACGACCGGAACTACCCAAGCGTATTTTTCGACCCATTTCTTCCTGATCTCCGCATATGCATCGGAGTAGTCCTCCACATCGCTTGCGGATTTGAAATAGACCATGGCCTCTTCATACTTGCCGTCGCGCGCCAGGGACTTGCCTATGCCGATATAAGCGGAGTCGAAATTGTTGTTTCTCTTCATTATATCTTCCCAGCGGGTCGCTGCGGCAGAGTAATCGCGGTTCTCGTCATTTGTAATGGCATCGATCAGGATATCTCCGTATTCGGTCCTCTTGTAAACCGTGAATGTGCAGGAAGTCTTGTCGACCAGAAGCATCTTATCATTTTGATAAGTTATAGCCTCGATACTCTGAAGATTGCCCAGCTGCATTCCCGTGTCGCCGAACGCGAACAGAAGGATTCCCGTGTTGTCATATGTATAGACGCGCGCTCTCTTTTCATCGATTATCGACCAGGTGCCCCTGGGGCCGACCGCTACATCGATGATTCTCGAAACGCCCTGCGCACCGGTTGTCGAATTGGCATCGCCCTTGAAGTCGACTTCTCCAGAAGGCGAGAAGAAACCGTTTCTCGCCATGACGTCGTTGCCCTGAGCATTGAGCTTTTTTACGGGAGCGTACGTACCGTCTTTTGAATCAAGTTCGCTCTGCTGCGACTCGGCATCGATAGAAGAGGTTGTAACATAGATGAATCCGTATTCATCTATAGTGATATTGTTGAACTCCGTTGAGATGTTCTGCTCGCTCTGCTTTCTCTGCTCGGCGGTCTGGAAACGGCGCCACATGATCTCCAGAGGAGAAACCGTGACTTTCTGCGCGCCGATGAATCCGGCAAAGTCGGCATCCTCATTCATGACGATGATACCTTCATATGTAGTCGAGGAGACTACGAAGATTCGATCGTACTGGTCAACCGCCACAGCTACCGGCTTATAAATGGAGCTTTCAGAAAACAGATCCGACTCAGGCGCATAGATCATCTTGTAGAAATTGCCTTCGAGATCGAACATCGCGATCCTGTTCGCGTCGGTATCGCATACATACATGTATCTGTCATTGACAAATATTCCCGAAGGGTTCGTGAAGCTGTCATCGACACCGTTGTCATTGACGAACTTGTCTATGACGAATCTCACTTTATAGTATCTGTCGAGCACGATGACCCTGTTGCCGCTCGCCTCGACAAGATACACGTTCTGTGCGCTGTCAACAAAGATATCCCTTATGTCCTTGAGCTGTCTGAGAGCCGTATTCTCCTTGTTCTTATCTTCAAGGGCGGTAATCGTATCCTTTGGCATGTTTTCACGCATTTCGCTCGTGATTTCCACGACCGGATAGTAATCAAACAGACCCATATAGATCGCATCTATTTCCTTGTCAGGAGAATAGGCATCGGGTGAGAGAAGCGCAAATCCCGACTGGCTGTATGTGTATGTCTGATATGGCTGGGCCGCCATTGATAACGGAGATAGAACGAAAGAGATGGCCAGAACTAAAAGCAGTATGATTCCGAATTTTCTCATTAACAACTCCACCCCCTTAATCCTTCATTCCGCTGGTGCCCATGGTTTCTATGATGTTACTCTGGCTGATGACGAACACGAATATAGGCACTATCATCATAATAACACCGGAAGCCGCAGCTGCACCGGAACGGGCGATACTGGTTGCGAGGATCTGGCTGATCGCATAGGAGAAAGTTTTAAGCTGTTCCGAATGGATATAGATTGATGAGCCGGATTGCCACAGCCCCTGGAATGACATGATTATCAGCGTCAGCCATGCGGGCTTGACCATGGGCATCGCAATCGCCCAGAAGATCCTGAGCTCAGTAGCGCCGTCTATTCTGGCGCTTTCTAGCATCTCATCCGTGATATTTGACTCCATGAACTGCTTCATCAGATACAGTCCGAGAGTCGTGCCCCACGCGGGAATGATGATCGCAAGGTATGTATCCATCCATCCGAGCGAAGATATAATAATAAAGGAAGTAATGCTCGTGACCGTCGAGCTGAACATCAGCGAGTATCTTATCAGTTTGAAGAAGAATCCTCTTCCCGGAAACTTGACTTTCGAAAGTGCATAAGCTGCTATCGAAGCAAACACTAGCTGACCGGCAACGCCGCATGCCGTAATGAAAATTGTATTGAAGATATACCTTGAAAACGGCACCCATGACGTTCCCATCAGTCGAAGCAGGTCTGTGAAGTTCTTGAGAGTGGGGTTGCGAACGAAGAATCTGGGCGGATAGTAGAACAGTTCATCAAGAGGCTTAAGAGACTGAAGAACCGTGTAAAGCATCGGAAGGAACATGAAAAGTCCCATTATTACCAGGAAGATATTGATTCCGAGGTCTCCGCCGACTGAACGATTGAGCACAACCTCATGGTTGCGCGTCCGCATTTTTTTGTCTTTTAATCGTTTTGCCATATCACTGACCCACCTTCTTCAACAGTTTCTGGATAAGCAGGTTACTGCCCATCATCATCATGAACAGGACAAATGAAATAGCGGAAGCATATCCTATCTCATAACGCGATCCCCCGTAGTCGTCAAGGTGATGCGATATAGTATACGCTGCATAATCTGTTGACGGGAATCCGCACAGGGCAGTCACTATGCCGCCGTAGCCGAACGCTCCGGTGATCGCCATAACAGCACCGAACATAAGCTGGTCTTTCATGGACGGCAGCGTAATGAACCACAGCTCCTGCCAGCGGTTTTTGATCCCGTCCATTGCGCCGGCCTCGAAAAGGCTTCTGTTGATTCCCTGAAGACCTGCAATGAAAGCAAGGAACGATGTTCCGAGTGAAGTCCACAATGATACGATTATGCACAGCGGCATAATGTATTTGACATCATAGAACCAAAGGATCGGTGTATCGATTATCCCGAGTTTAAGCAGCCAGCCGTTCGCCCAACCGTATGAGTCATTTGCAAACAGCACCTGCCAGATCATCAGTGCGCCGCCTGATATCGAAGGAGCATAGAAGATCAATGTGATGATCGCTCTGATCTTCGGCGGAAGCTCATTTATGAACCACGCCGTGAACAGAGACAGGAAGTAGGATGTCGGTCCGGTGATCACGGCGAAGATGATCGTATTCTTTAACGCCGTGATAAACAGATCGTCGTCGAGGAACAACCTTATATAGTTGTCCATGAATATGAAGTCCGGCCATTCCATCATGTTGAAGTTCGTAAGACTTACGACAAGAGAAAGGGCAACCGGGATAACTGTGAACAGGAAGAAGATAAACATGAAGGGTGCAATGAATATGTAGCCGATGTAGTTGCGGCGCATCTCTTTCAATGTCCACTGCAGCTTTGTCATATCTTTCCTGGCAACAGGTCTTTTGACAGCTTTTTCTGACATTTTTCGTTCTCCTAATTTCTGGCTGATTCAGCAGCATTGCTCAGGCTCAGTCATTTGCCTGAGCCGCTGCCGCCTCCTGGGCCCTTTTTTCTGCGAGTGTCTGACCGATCTCGAGTGTTTCGAGTCCGAATTCCTTACGTTTCCTGCTGATCTCCTTGTTGATCAGCGGGATGTATTTCAGAAGAGACTCGACCGGATCCGCACCCTCGTTGTACGCAGCACGGAACGCGAATTCCGTGTAACGAGGAACGATGTAGTTGCCCGGATAGTTCATTATGGTGGCCAGACTGTCGAACTGCTTGAGTATCATTTCGAGCTCGTTTGCGCTCCAGGTCATTTCCTTGATAGCCTCGCGGTTAGCCGTGGCCATCTTGGCCGCAGGTCCGACAAGAGCAGTCAGCTCATTAGCGAACTGGCTCTGGAAGTAAGTGTCCGTGAACCATTTCATGAACTCCCATCCGCCGTCAGGATTGCGTGCTCCGCGCATCATAACGATAGCTGTACATCCTGTAACGCAGGTGTGGTTTACGCTTCCGTCGGCCTGAACCGTTCCGGGAAGAGGAGCCATGGACCACAGACCGCGGATCTCGGTGGCAAATACTGTAAGCGTGTTATACATTCCACAGTAATCGGCACATCCGACCGGCATCTCGCCCGTTCTGAACCTGTTAGCGAAATCGTAGGAGTACGGGAGAGAATACTGTGTGAACATATTGCACATCTTCCTGAAGCAGTCCAGAGCAAGGGGACTGTCAATGTTTATCCTCATTCCCTCGTCTGCCCATTGCTCGCCACCCTGCTGATAAAGGAAGGTGATGTAGCTCGGGGCCATTCCCAATTCCATGTTGTTGAACTGGAGATCGGGGATCAGCGCGAGCATATCGTCCCAAGTCTCCGGCACTTCCTTACCGAGTTCGGCAAGTATGTCTTTCCTGTAGAAAAGCATACTGAACGACTGGGACTCCGGAAGTCCGTACATCTCGTCACGGTACACCTGATCTGCATCATATCCTCTGAACGACAGCTCGACCTGGGCGGATGGACTGAATCTCTTCATTACATCCAGAACGTCTTCAAACTTGCCGTTGAACTCTGATCCCTCACGGTTCGTATACACCGGGACGATGGCGCTACGGATCGCGTAGTTTATGACCGTGTCGGAACTCATGCTGGGATATACATCGGGTCCGCAGTTTGCCAGGACCGAAGGAAGAAGTGCTCCTCCCACGACCAGCTTAAGGTTGACTTTTATTCCCGTTTTCGGTGTAAAGTCATTGTCTATAAGGTTTCTGATTATCTTTGTACGGTCTCGGTCCGACGCGACCCATACCAGAACCGACTCAGCCCCGGCTTCTTCTGTTCCAAGGGCGTTGTAATCATAGAAGAAGCTTGCTATGAACGACTGGAACTCGAATGAAATGCTGGACCAGAAACCGTCAACCGCTCTCGGCTTTTCCTGAGATACACCCTGAAATACGATATAGTCTATTTCAAGCGGCTGGGACCGGCAGTTCAGGATCCATGTTCCCAAGTTACCGATGTATGTCTTGAGATCCTCAATATTCTTAGCGACCTTGTCCTCGCTCGACGTCATGTCTTTCAGAATACGGATTATATCCTCGATCGTTGACACCTGAGAGCCCTTCATGCCGTTCGTGGTGTTGATGGTATCGAGAACGACCTCAAGCCTCTTCCTCTGCTCGGCGAGATCTCTGATAACGTTCGGAATAATCCTTCCGAATCCGTAATCTCTGAACTCGTCCGGCACAGCTCCCGTCAGCTGGAGGATCTTAAGATAGTCGTTGTTGAGCGAGAAAACGATGTCATTGACCTCGTTGACCATATCGCCCAGATCTCCCATGCAGACTTCCAACGCTATCTCGTATTCCTTGCCTGCCTCAAAATAGAACTGGAGTTCTGTCCCGTCCTCTTTTGAAAGCGCCGTGACCTGCCAGTCATCCGCAAAGTTGAAGCGAAGCCTTCCGGCCTCCTCGAACGGAACGGTTCCGTTTATGAACAGTCGCCTGGAGGTGAACATACCCTCCAGAAGATTCTGTTTGAACCTCACCACTATGCTGTACAATCCGGTCTCGGAAGGAGTGAAATTGTATCTTATCCACTGACCGGGGGTCGCCCACTTGTCAGATCCGATAGTGTTGAGCAGAAGGTTTGCCGCGTGCTGAGGCTCCGTGATACACGACGTCCTGTCCGAAAGAGGATACAGGGTCTGGTCGGATGTCGCGGCAGGCTTCTCGGCCTGGATCTTAACGGTCGCATCGCCGGATACCTCGCTGTAACCTTTTGCGGTATACTCTTTCAGAAAGTCATCATATACTGCCGGATCGTCAGCAGGGATGAATCTGATAGATTTAATGACCATGGGTTCCCGAAGGGCCTTGAAGGAAAACTGATGCTCACCGGCTTCGATGTAATACTTCAGGGGATCCGAGAAAATCCCGTCCGTGTCATATACCTTGACGGTTCTCCACTCAGGCACCTCTATCTTGTCGGGCCTTATGTCGTTTCCGCCGCTGTCCTTTTCGAATTCACCGTCCTCCGGATACTGCTCCTTCCACACTTTTGTGAAAGAAAGGTATCTTGCCTCGGAGAAAGGGACCTCTCCGTCAATAGTGAAAGTACGCTCTATCGACGTCGATTTGCTTTTAATCGGGAAGTATTGGACTTCCATGATATAGAGGCCTGTCGACGGGACCTGTGCGTTCCAGACGATCTCGCCGGTATCGTCGACATATACCGCCTTGCCGCTGACGCCGCTGCCGTACTGACCTGCGTCGACCACCTTGACATCACCGGCGTCTGTCTTGTCGGCAACGTAATCCGAACAATCGATGACGAATTCCCTGGATGCGGGTTTCGCGTCCGGGAACTGAGCAAGGTACTTCACGTAGCTGATTGTTCTCAGCTCCGCGGAAATGTTCTCGATCGTCGGCGCTTTCGCCTGGCTGTCTGAAGAGGCAGCCGCACCGGCTTTTTCAGTCTCATCATCGGCGCCATACACACCGACGGTGAAAACCGAACAGATCATCAAGATCGCGAGAAACATCCCGACAAGTCTTGCAAAAGGTTTTCTGTTCATAAGCGTTTTCCTCCTACCACGGGGCATAATACATTTGCTTGCCAAAATCCCGTTAACCTTCAGCACCCCTGTCCGAACACGACGGGAAAAGCGGGTCTGCGGATAATTTTAGGCATTATTATCCCATTGTTATACAGTATAGATGATATCATATTCCGGACTTGATTGTCAAGGTTTCGAAAAGCTTGCAAACAGGCTCAGTAGGCTTGATTTCGCCGTTCTGAGCGTCTCGTTTTCCAACTGATTTCTCACTGTTGAACGCCATATCCGGACAACGGGTTTTGCTGACTGCGGAAACGTCACAAAATATAGTGTGAGAGCGACGATATCTAGATAAAATTGGGCAGTTCGCCGTCGTTTTAGCAACAGAAGCAGCTGACAGTAAATTACATTTACCCGGTTGCGCGGCCAGAAAAAGCGTCGCCGAATTTTCTCTTTTTTCACATTTCAGGATGTCAGAAAAAGGTACCGTCAGATGGCACGATCAACAGAACAGAACCGGTCTTTTGCCTCCGGCGCTTCCTTTCGGACAGGCACACCCGGGGCACGGCATCGTCGAAGAGTATCCCGCCTGCCCATGCTGCCAATATTGAATTGAAACAGCCTGTATGATATAATCATATCAGGCTCGTCCGGTCATTTGAAATGACCACGGTCGGCTGTAATTATTTAATTCGTATTTGTATGGGGGTTGTTATGAAAAACGGAAAGGCCGGATATGCGGTCCTGGGTCTCGGAGTCGGAATGGCTCACGCCGAGGCGGCTTTCAAATCGGAGAGAGCGGATCTGGTTGCAGTATGCGATACAGATGAAAAAAGGCTTTCCGCCGCCCTCGAAACCTATTCCGGAACAAAGGGGTATTCCAACTTTGACGATCTTATCGCAGACCCCGAGATAGACATCATAAGCATATGCCTTCCCAGCGGGATGCACTCGGAATACGCAGTAAGAGCAATGCGCGCAGGAAAGAACGTTCTCGTTGAAAAACCCATCGACATCTCTCTTGAAAAGGCCGCGGCGATAGATGAGACTATGAGATCATCCGGCGTCCGCTGCGGTGTTTGCCTCCAGAACCGAACCAATGTCAATATGAAGCCTATTAAAGATGCGATCGATTCCGGAAGGCTCGGAAGGATCCTGTTCGGATCGTTTGCGGTAAAGTGGTACAGGACCGGCAAGTATTTCCGCGACACGCCTTTCCCGTGGAGAGGTACCTGGGGGATGGACGGAGGCGGATCTCTGATGAATCAGTCCATCCACACAGTAGACCTGATGCAGTGGCTGATGGGAGAACCCGAATCAGTGACGTCTGTCTGCGAACTGTACGACCATAACATAGAGACCGAGGACTATACCGCCTCGATAGTCAGATTCAAATCCGGCGCAACAGCCACATTTACCACCACTACCTGCGCATATCCCGGACTTGCCACCGAGATCAGCGTATACGGTTCCAGGGGAAGCATAGAGGCGGACGCGGACAGACTGAAGCTCTGGAAGCTGCGCGACTCCGACGACAGAGACGAAGAGGAACGGGAGATGCTGCAAAAATTCGGTAACGGCAATTCTTCCGCAGAAGGCCCGGTGGGGCACGCCGCTATGGTTGAGGACATCATTTCATCAGTGATCGACGGGCATGACCCCATGGTACCGCCGAAAGAGGCGATGAAAAGCCTTGCGATCGCACTCGCTATTTACGAGAGCGCACGTACGAAAAAGACCGTCCTGCTTTGAGGGGAAAGGCAGATGACCGAGAGACAGAGGATCTGCGCATGCGCAGAAATATTGGAAACAATCTACCCGGAAGCAGAGTGTTCCCTTGATTGGGGGGGCGAACCATTCAGGCTGATGGTGCTCGTCCGACTGTCCGCACAATGCACGGACGCCCGCGTCAATATTGTCGGCAGGGAACTGTTCAGCGTTTTCCCGACGGCGGAATCGCTCGCCGAAGCCCCGGTGGAGGAGATAGAAAAAATCGTAAGGCCATGCGGCCTCCACCGCACGAAAGCACGCGACATCAAGGACGAGATGATTCTGCTTACCGGAAAATACCACGGCATCATGCCTTCGGACATGGACGAGCTTCTGTCTTTCCCCGGAGTAGGCAGAAAGATCGCCAATCTGCTCAGAGGAGACATTTTCGGACTTCCCGCAGTCGTTGCGGATACGCATTGCATAAGGATATGCGGCAGGATCGGGCTGTATCCGGATAGTTTGTCCGACCCCCTTCTTACTGAGAAAAAGCTTTCCGGTCTCCTCCCCCCGGAAAAGACCTCCGATTTCTGCCACAGGGTCGTCGTTTTAGGCCGGGAATACTGCAAAGCCCGGTCGCCCAGATGCAGCGACTGTCCTATAGCATCATACTGCCTTCACCATACAAAAGCCGGTGAATTATCCTGATTATTGAGGTGGGTTAGCCATGATTGACCTCCTGTCTCTCCAGAAGCAGTTCATCCTTGCTCATCTGAGGCCGGGAGATACGGCCGCAGACTTTACTATGGGCAACGGCCATGATACGGAGTTTCTTTCAAAGGCTGTTGGGCCTGAAGGAAAGGTCTATGCGTTTGACGTTCAGGAAAGCGCCATCCGATCCACAAAAGAAAGACTCTCCGCTTCCTGCCCCGACAATTACACTCTGATACTCGGCTCGCATCATCTAGCGCGGGAGTATATAAGGGAGCCGATCAAAGCCGGGATGTTCAATCTGGGATGGCTCCCCGGAGGAGACCGGTCAGTCACCACCCAGCGCTCAACGACCATTCCCGCAGTAAGGGACGCAATCTCTCTTCTTGACAGCGATGCGGTCCTGACCGTGGCGGTCTACCCCGGCCACCCAGAGGGATTTGAGGAAGGCCGCGAGATCGAATCGTTTCTCTCGGGGCTGTCCCGATTCAGGGTATGCGCCACGTGCATTAAGATCATAAATTCGCCTACTTCTCCGTTTTTCTTTCTGATAGAATCCAAAGACAGGTTATTCGGAGGCAGATTCATATGAACAACCGAAACCCAAACGCGCCGCGTCAGCAGCAGAACGGCCGCGCCGGAACCTCAGCCGGAAGGAGCGGTCAGGCAGCAAGGGGCAGCGTTCGCAGCGCTCAGCCCGGCATCCAATCCCGCGGCGCGACCGCCGGTGCAGGATCAGCTCAGCGCAGTCCTTCTTCCCGCACCGTCTCCGCAGGAAACAATACCCAGCAGTCCGTTCGTTCGCGTCAGTATGACCCCGGACTTGTAAACGCCGAGATCCGGAGAAAGAAAGAAGCCGGCTACCGGGAGGCGGAACAGAAAAGGAAAAACATGCGCTCGGTCGGTGTCAAGATAGCAATGACCCTGGCGTTTTATGTCATCCTGTTCGGCGTTTTCGCGCTGTTCTTCTCTATTAAACTGTCGCACACAAACGCGGCCGACGACAGTTCTTTCAGATACACCTACGGAAACGCTGAGGAGAACGTCAGCGCCCGGTTCGCGCTGAACAGTTCCGGGGACCCGATGGTGGATTTCTCAAAGATCGCCGAGATGTGTTCCATGAAAGCCGCCGGAGACGATAAGGAAATGAAATTCATCGCTTCAGATTCCGAAGAGAATGTACGTTTCGTCATCGGGGGAGTAACAGTATTCATAAACGGAGTTCAGGACGCTCTTTCCTGTCCGAGCGTCAAAAACGGCGCCTCGCTCTGGGTCCCGCTGGATTTCGTGACCGACTGTATGTCGGGGCTCACCGTCGAATCCGATCTTTCTTCCCGCCGCGTTTCCGTCAAAAGGACCGAGAACGAGGGAAGCACTGCCAGCGCCCCGTCATTTGCCCCGGTAAGCTACAGTCTTAAGAGTTTCACCGCCTTCGACCAGATCTCCGAAGACGATCTACAGGCAAACAGGCCCGGAAGCCAGACCTCCGAGCCGGAGAAGCCGACCTTTATTAGCGACCTCTCAGCCTATGAGGAGTATATGAACCCTTCCGGCAACAAATACCTTTCGCTGGTCAATTACATCACTCCGCTTTCATCGAGTTATATCCCGGACGACCTGACAGACGTTGCAGATACCCGTTCTGACCGGGCGAAAGTCCAGCTCAGGAAAGATGCCGCGAAAGCGCTTGAGGCCCTGTTCATCGAAATGCGCGCGAACGGAATAATGGACGTTTCGGTGACCAGCGCGTACAGATCTTATGAATATCAGAAACAGCTGCACAACAGCTATATCCAGAATGAAATGGCTACGTACGGCCTGACATGGGCCGAAGCAAAGCAGAAAGTTATCACCTATTCCTCCGAGCCCGGGACGAGCGAACACCAGACAGGCCTGTGCGTCGACATGCACAACCTTCCGTCCGCCGACATCTCTTTTGCAAGGACGGAAGCGTACAGATGGCTGAAGGAAAACGCCCACAAATTCGGATTCATCCTCAGATACCCGGAAGAAAAAGTGAACGTCACCCAGATTTCTTTCGAACCCTGGCATTACCGTTATGTCGGAAGATATCATGCGACAAAGATGTACGAATCGGGTATGTGCCTTGAAGAGTATGTCGTAACGATCAAAAGCTGACCCAACACCTTGACAACAGAAGGCCCCGGCACGAGAATCTGTGTCTCATGTGCCGGGGCCTTGCTCGTTTTATGGGTTTCAGATCTCGGACAACTCCCTGAAGCTGTCCTTCAGCGCGGAATACAGTTTGCCGTAAAGCGCGTAGACATTTCTGTATTTTTCGGTATTGTTCTCATCCGGCGAAACGCTGCTCGTCTCTTTGACCATGCTTTCCGCCGCTCCGGAAACCGACTCGTAGACGCCGGCTCCGACTCCCGCCAGTATAGCGACTCCCAAGGCTCCCCCTTCGCGGGAGGAATTCTGTGCCACCCTGACGCCGAAAGCGTCCGCCATCATCTGCCTCCACAGCATGCTGTTCCCGCCGCCGCCGGAAGCGTATACGAAATCCGGTGAAGTGCCAAGCTCCCTGATGATGTTCATGCAGTCAAGAAGGCTGAAAGTGACTCCCTCCATGACTGCCCTGACGATATCGGATCTGTCATGCATCGCCGACAGGCCGAAGAAAACACCTCTGGCATTGGGATCCAGATGAGGTGTTCTTTCACCCATGAGGTATGGCAGATAGATCAGGGAGTTGGCTCCCGCAGGCGATCTGGAGCAGATCTCGTCCATTACCTTGTTCGGATTCTTGCCCATAAGACCCGCCGCTTTTTTTACGTCATCGAAAAAATTGTCCCGGATCCACTGGAAAGACAGGCCGGCCGCCTGGGTGACGCCCATGATATGCCACGCGCCAGGCACAGCATGGCAAAGAGTGTGTACTCTTCCCAAGGGGTCAATCTTGGGCCTGTCGGTATGAGCGAACACGACACCGGATGTCCCGATAGTCGCGGAAACGATGCCTTCCCTGACTATACCGTTGCCGATCGCCGACGCCGCCTGATCCCCCGCACCACCGACTACGACCGTTCTTACTGACATGCCTGTCTTTTCAGCCACTTCCGGAAGGACCGTTCCGGTCACCTCGCAGGATTCATAGACTCTGCCGAGACACGTCTTATCGATCCCCAGCCGGTCACAGACGAGATCCGACCATTTTCTGCCGGGGACATCCATCAGTTGCATGCCGGAAGCATCCGATACCTCAGTCGCAAATTCTCCCGTCATCCTGTACCGGATATAGTCCTTGGGGAGCATGATCTTCCTGCACCTGTCAAAGATCTCCGGTTCATTCCTCTTGACCCACATTATTTTCGCCGCGGTAAACCCGGTGAGCGCAGGATTCGCGGTGATCTCTATAAGCTTGTCTCTGCCCACGAGATCCGTGATGATCTCCGCCTCCGATGCCGTTCTCTGGTCGCACCAGATGATGGACCGGCGCAGAACCCGGTCATTACCGTCAAGCATCACAAGCCCGTGCATCTGTCCGGAAAGCCCCACCCCGAGGATCTCTTCCGGTTTCGCGCCGATCTTGCCGGTCAGAAGCGCAATGGCATCGACCGTGGCGTTCCACCAGTCTTCGGGGTCCTGCTCTGCCCATCCGTTTTTCGGCTGATAAAGAGGATATTCTATCAGCGCGTCGGCAACCGCTTTCCCCTCGAGATCGAAAGCGACCGCCTTCGTCCCGGATGTGCCGATATCAACACCTATCAAATAACTCATGCCTATTCCCCTTTCTGTAATCGTGCTTCGGAGCATTTACGCGGCCCGAAGAACTCTATTCTTTGCGTGACACGCAGTTTTTTACGGCATCGGCAAACATGCCCATTACTTTTCTTGAATTCTCGTCTATGAAAAACGACCCTTCCGGGTGCCACTGAACTCCCGCGAAGAAAGTCATGTCGGGATCGTAGACCCCCTCGATTATCCCGTCCTCCGACACGGCGCTGACTTTCAGGCAGGCTGCCGGTTCCTTAATGGCCTGATGATGACAGCTGTTGACTCTGATGACCTTTTCCCCTACAGCTGCGCTGAGGGGAGTGTCGTCCGTTATAGTCACCGTATGCCTCAGTTCCTCGAACAGAGGACCTTTTCCGTGCACAACTTCTGTATCATACTGCGATGAGATGTCCTGATAAAGCGAGCCTCCCAGAGCACAGTTCATGACCTGTATGCCGCGGCAGATCCCGAAAGCGGGTATGTCTGCTCTGCGGACCTCGTCTACCAGCATGATCTCGAAACTGTCCCTTTCGCGGTTGATCTTTCCGCAGAAGGGCAGGGTCTCTTCCCCGTAAATCGCGGGCAGAACGTCAACCCCGCCGCTGAAAATGACTCCGTCAACCCTTTTCAGGATCTCTCTGGCTTCATCTCTTCCGTATACGCAGGGCAGGACCACCGGAATTATCCCGAGTGAGTCAAGGCTTTTGCAGTATGACGGACGGACCCAGTATCTAGCATTCTCTTCATCGACCTGAGAAGTGATTCCGACTACGGGTTTTCTCATCTTGTCCTCCTTTACGGCAGCACCGGAAACTGTCGGGCCGGTTATGCGGGAGCGAATCCCCCTGCCCGTCCCGCAGTAAGTGCCGCTCGTCAAATGACTGTTCGGATCTTAATCTTAGACTGACGACGTGCCGCCGTATCAAATCATACCAAAAAAAGAGGACTGATGCAGACTGCATCAATCCTCTTCTGGCGCGCCTGGCGGGATTCGAACCTGCGACCTACCGGTTCGTAGCCGGGCACTCTATCCACTGAGCTACAAGCGCGTCTCTGATTGGACGGTTGATATGATAGCACAACAGACGGCCGTTGTCAAGAGGTTGTCAGCGAATTGTTGACCAGACGGGACAAACGGACAGGGATGTTCGTTTGTCCCGCTCTGTCTTGATTAATTCATGACAGTCCGGCCGTCAGTTCCTGTCCTCCGAGTCAACAGCAATTCCGTTGAGTATCTTTATGCAGTCCGAACTGATCTTGTTGATATGACTGTACAGAAAATGGAATTCTCCGCCTTTTCCGTTTATCAGGCAGACATCCTTCCGCTCGCTGATATCGTAAAAGGCATATTCCGTGGTAATCCCGGCCCGCGTCGTATAAGTGAACACGAGCCTCGGCTCGCCCTTGCCGATCTGCTTTATCTCTTCGTCGCTGAGTTCCGAATAGCCCTGTATGTAAATGCAGAGAAGAGTTTTATAGAACTGCCTGAAATTGCTGACTTCCGGAAGATATCCCGAACTTGCCGTCACGACCAGTTCCTGTCCCTCGCCCTCAAGATTGAAGGTCTCTCTGACTCTGTCGCTCTCTATCTTGATCTGCGCGACCTCGTTGATGTTTACCATAAAGACCGGCTGGTCGACCCAGCGGATCACGTCAAGATCCAGGAAGTCAAGTTTGTCTCCGGACACTTCGGCTATTATATCCTTGTCAGCCGCAGCTACGTAATAGTTGCCTTCTTCGTTTTTTTCGCTGATGGAAAGGAAGCATTCCTCCCCGTCATAATCAAAATACACGGAATAAGCCGGATTATCGAGGCCGTATTTTTTCAGTTTCGAGTTCGATATCCCGACAGCGGCTATGCTCGTAGCCTCAAATGAAGTGAATTTTTCGAGTGCGGAAGTATATGTCGTGACATTGAGATTGTATCCCGCGGGCTCAACGAGCTGATACCGCACCGTCAGGCCGAGATCGTTGGCCTCTTCTTCTGTCAGGACTCTTACTGAAGCGACCGGTTCGCCGTCCTTTGCCACCGCGAACTTCGAGACGTTCATAACTCCCGTCGTCGATATTGCCGGGGTGAACTGCTTCGCGACAATGTTTTCTTTTCCGAGAAGCAGCGCGTCCAGAAGCGAATTGCTGACGGCATATACGCTACTGCTCCCGTCTTTTCTGACATAGTAGCCGGCATTTGATACCAGCATCTTCCCTATGTATACCTTATACTCATTGCCGTCTACTGTTTTCAGCCGATACCAGGCGGGGTCGTCTTTTTCGGAATCGAGGCCGTATTCCGACAGATCCTCGGCGTTTTCCGCGATCCTGCTCATGGTCAGCGGATATCCCGCCCCGACTATGACAGATGAAAGGAAAGTCGGATCTATCGAAACGGACTCAAAGCCGTTCAGCACAAACGTGTCTTCCGCATTCCTGTACACTGTATACTTTCCGTTTGAATTGTAAATCTCCACGGCCTGGATCTGCGCTCTTTCATAGTGAGGGAACAGAAGTACTCTTCCGGCTTCGTTTATTATTTCATCCTCAAGCGGTTTCTGCGTTTCTTCGTCACCAGTTCCGTCGTCAGCCGTGATAAGCGGAGAGATCACAAAGAAATACAGCGCTGTCAGGACGACTGCAGCCACAGCCAGAACAATCAGGATCTTCTTCTGGTTTTTCATAAATTCCACCATCCTCAGCCGCGCCGGAGCCTTTCGGCAGCACAGGCGTGCGGGGGACCTCCAAATTATTGTCGCGCCGCGGAAAAACCGGACGCATAGGGGCAATCCTGCGCGTATGTTGCCGCGCAAATTCTTAAGAGTGCTTTCTCCTCACATAGACGATGACTCCGATAACTGCTATCACAAACGGGATACCGAAAATAAGCAGCCATGTCCACTGGGTCTGCTCAGCTTCTGTGATATCAAGCGCTTCGCTTGAGATCAGCTTGAAGTCGATGTCCGCAGGTACTTTTTCCTTGCCCATCGCGCGGATAGCGCTGTAAAGGATGTCCTGATTTGCATAGCTCGTGCTTTCGAGCATGGAAGTATAATACGGAGAACCGCATGCGAGCACATATGAATAGAACTCAGTGTTGTCCTTAACTCTCGTGTAGCGCGATAGGGTCATGAGGTTGTACTGTTTGCCTTCCTCTACCGTTTTGCCGTCGCTTTCAAGATTTGCTCCGGGATAAGTCGTAAGGATCGGCGAGATATCCTTGCTTGAATCCATAATGTCCAGCATGACTATGGGAGCGGCAAGCGGGACAATGGTCTTCGGGGGCGCGTCAAGATCTCTTATCGCGGACAGGACGGATGAACCGAGTCCCGACTCGGGATACATGGCGACGATTCCGTATCCGGAATAAGGCATGCCTCCCAGGGTAAGACTTATCGAATGGTCTTTATCGCGTATGGTCCCGTTTTTGAACTGCACTCCCCACTCCTCAAGATATTCGTCAAGGTTAGGCAGCTTGACCAGAACAGGATCCCTGAACACCACGAGGGAACCGTAATCCGAGAGAAAGTTGTCGAGCTTTTCTATCTCGCTGTTTTCCACCGCGCTGTCCGCACGCCCGCTGAAATCGTAAAGCGGATTGTTTATCACGATGATCCTTGCGTCCGGAGATATCTCCTCCGTAGACAGATCAAGAAGCCTGACATCGAAACCGGCGTTCTCGAAAGTCGTCCACAGGGCGCTGTGGGTCGTGGCAGACGCTGACTCGACGGACTCGCCGTGAGTATTGGTGAAGTATGCTATCGGCATATCCGAAGCGGTGAGCTGGAGAATCGCGGATGTGATCTTCATCTCTCCGTCATAGGCAAATACCTTTCCCGTCTCGGATGAGGTCTTGTAGAACGCCTGCAGGGCAAACAGCCTGAACTCCGTTCCGCTCTCTATGACCACGGAAGACTGGGTTATCTGTGTCGCCTGGGATGTCTTGTATTTGTCCATCGAAGTCGGATTGGTATATATATCCCTGCACTCAACGGTGATGTTGTCGAAAGCCTTTTCATATTCGAGCGCGGAATAGTATACGTACCTCATAGACTCCTTCGCCTCGAGCTGGTCCGGCATGGCGCAGAATATGATCCTTACCGGGGCCGTGATGTCTGAAAGGATCTCCTTTGACGCGTCAGAAAGCGTATAAAGGTCCGTTTTGGTCATATCGCCGTTCGGACGGTACTTCTGATAAAGCGAAGAAGCTATTACATTCAGAACTATGATGAGGATCACGACGACTACGGTAAACACGACCGAGAATGTCCCGTAACGGAACTTCTTGTTGTGGATTATATTTCTTATGTTCATCTTCGCACCTCCCCACTCAGCCCCAACGCCGTTTGTCGAACACACGGCCAGTCAGGAACAGGAAAAGGAACGTCATCGAACAGTAGTAAAGCACGGCACTGTAGTCGAAAATGCCGTATGTGAAATATGAAAACCTCGTAAAGATCGAGATCCAGTTGACCACTACTCTGAGCGGGTAGAAAGGGATCAGGCTGGAGAGCATCCCGCTCACCAGAAGCACAAGTATCGCGGCCACGGTTATGATAGCCGCAGCAAGCTGGTTTTCAGTAAGCGAAGAAATGAATATGCCTATGGATATGAAAACGCTTCCCACAAGTATTACCGCGACATGATTGCCGATTATCGAAGCCACGTTCGGAGCGGCGTTGCTTGCGGCGAATTTGAATATCGTGTAGAAATTCAGCGCGGATACAAGCAAAGTTCCTGTATACATCGTCATCGCGGCAAAATACTTGCCCGCGATCATCCCGGCTATCGATACCGGGGAGGTGAGGATGAGCTGATCCGTCTTCATCTTCCTCTCCTCGGCGAAGGATTTCATGGTAAGTATCGGAACGATGATGATAAACAGGAATATGAGGATGGTGAAATACATCGCGATATTGCTGCCTTCTCCCTGCTGGATGGTGGTGAGGCAGAACACCGCTGAAGCGAGCATCAGGAACACGATCATGAAAACATATCCGATCGGAGTGGTAAAATACGCCTTCATTTCCCTGCGGTAAACAGCTGTCATTTGTTCTCACCCCCGATCGCACTTGTCTCGTCTTCCTGTTTGGCCGCCTGCTTTGAAGGAGGACCTTTTTTCCTGCGCGTGTCCTCGCCTCCGCCGTCAACGATGGATATGAATATATCCTCCAGATTTGTGCCGACGCCCTCGAGTCCGATGAGAGGCCAGCCCTTCTCGGCCAGTGTATAGAAAAGATTCTTCCTTATGTCGACTCCCGGTTCGCTCTCGATCATGTAGGTGAAAGCGTCTCCGTCCTTCTCAGCGAGTTCCTCGGCGTACACTATGCCGACTTTGGACTTGAGCATGGAAAGGACTTCCTTCTTCGGTCCGCAGATCTTGACATTGAACCGTCTGTTGTTCTGAACCGCCTTCGAAATCTCCTCGGTCTTCTGGTCCGCTATGATCTTTCCGTTGTTGATGATTATTATTCTGTCGCAGACGGCCTGGACTTCGGGGAGGATGTGCGTGCTCAGAATTACGGTATGGTCTTTGCCGAGCGTGCGGATAAGATTCCTTATCTCGATTATCTGCTTGGGGTCCAGTCCTACCGTCGGCTCATCAAAAATAATGATCTTCGGATTCCCGACCAGCGCCTGTGCTATCCCGACT
This sequence comes from Clostridia bacterium, assembly GCA_017959065.1. Classification (GTDB taxonomy): domain Bacteria; phylum Bacillota; class Clostridia; order Oscillospirales; family CAG-272; genus RGIG2161. The sequence continues at coordinate 48,649 of JAGDBK010000039.1, forward strand.
CTCTGACGGTATCCTTTCGAAAGGTTCTTTATGAGCCTGTGGAACACGTCAGAGATCTTTACGACCTCGCATATTTCCGAAAGATGCTTGTACCTGTTGAGAGTACATCCCTTGAGATTGTAAACGAAATTGAGATATTCCTCCACAGTCATGTCAAGATACAGCGGAGGCTGCTCCGGAAGGAAGCCGATCAGTTTCTTGGCTTTTTTGGGTTCTTCGAGAATGTCTATCCCGTTTACAGTCACTGATCCTGATGTCGATGAAAGATAACCCGTGATGATGTTCATCGTCGTGGTTTTTCCGGCTCCGTTCGGGCCGAGGAATCCGACGATCTCTCCCTCGTTGACCGTAAAGCTTATGTCGTCCAGCGCATAGTTCGCGCCGTAACGCTTTACCAGGTTCTCTATCTTTATCATAAAAAGAAAACTCCCGCCTTTCAGGCAGTCCCTTCTCCAGATTTTAAGGTTAAGCCGGTATTATCCGCTTTGTTGATTATATCACAAATAGCTTTCGTTGTCATCAATCCGGAGATCCTCCGATCTCGATCACGGAGCACATAGTGCCTCTCTGCCCCCCGCCCCTTCTGTGCGAGAAGAAAAGATCGCTCCTGCACGAAGTGCACAGGCCCGCGACATCGATGTTCTCCCCGTCGATTCCCGCGGCTTCCATATGAGCTTTGTTCGCGCCGGAAAGATCCGCCAGATATTTGCCGGGTCTGTCCTCGGCGGGCTGAACGAACCTTCCGGCGAAGTATTCGCCGCACAGCCGTTCAAATTCTTTCCGCACATCGGGTCCGACCTCATAGCAGCATTTTCCTATTGCCGGACCTACTGCCGCCTTAATCCTTCCGGCGGAAGCCCCGAGCCGGCACATCATGCGTACGCACTCCCCGACTATACCAGACGCCGTGCCTCTCCATCCCGCATGGACCGCCCCTATGACTCCGGCATCCTCGTCAGAAAGCAGAATCGGTACGCAGTCCGCCGTCTTTATGCATAATGCGACTCCCGGACGGTCGGTAACATATCCGTCGCACTCATAGTCCGCACGGTAGTAAATTCCTGCGCCGCGGTCATCTTCCGTTACATATCTTACCGTCCGCGAATGGATCTGCGTCACTGAAACGAAGTGCCCGAGATCTATCCCCGAAGCACGGGAAAAAAGGCTGAGATTCTCCATGACGGTCTCTTTGCCGTCTCCGCGGTAAAAGCCGAGATTAAGCTCCGCGGTGTGAGGCAGAACGCTCACCCCGCCTATCCTCGTTGAGAATGCATGCGGTGACGCGATTTTGTCCGACACGAGGTACTTTACTCTCTGCGATTCTATTATTCTGAACAAGTGCCGTTCTCCGTATCAAAGATTTTTATATTCTTCACCGCGAGTCCGTTCTCGTATTCCCGGACTTCCCCGAGCGCGAAGAATCCGCTCCCGCCGAGTATGCGCACCTTCTCGCCGGCTCCGAATTGACACCCTATCCTGCTGCAGTATATCTCGGCGCCGCACCTGCAGAGCCTTTCGTAAAACGCCGGAAGTTCTACCGCAGGAAGATCAAGGAACAGATCTTCCACCGGGATCAGCCGTCGGCGTTTCTCGTCAGGGGTCATTTCTTTTATGGCATCCAGAGTCATGGCATCCTTTATGCCGAACCTTCCGCAGCCGGTCCGTCTCAGCGAGCTCATCACCGCTCCCGTGCCGAGTTTTCCGCCGATGTCAGAGCAGATGGTCCGTATATATGTCCCTTTGGAACAGTGTACGGAAAGAGAGTATTCTGAATCTGTCATCCTGGCCGCGGAGATCGAATAAACATTGATGACTCTGGGCTTTCTTTCTATTTCCTCTCCTTTTCTCGCGATCTCGTACAGCTTTCTGCCATTTACCTTGAGTGCGGAATACATCGGCGGTATCTGTTCCTGTTCGCCGGCAAATCCGGACACCGCGTTTATGACCTCCTCTTCGGACGGCATCACGCTGCAGCTGGACAGTATCCTGCCTGTAATATCCTGAGTGTCGGTCTCTATTCCCAGCAGAAGACCCGCCTCGTATTTCTTGTCATCGGACGGAATATACTCCGCTGCCTTGGTCGCCGATCCGAGGAGAACAACAAGAAGCCCAGTGGCGGCAGGGTCGAGCGTGCCGGTATGACCGGCTTTTTTGACTCCGTACAGCTTTTTTACCAGACTGACGACATCGTGCGATGTCATCCCCGCCGGCTTGTCGACCAGCAGAACTCCGCTGAAACCGTATGTTTTCTCATCCATCACACCATACCCTGAGCGGCCATCTGCTTTCTGATTGCGTCTACGACCGTCTTTTCCGCTTCTTCGGGACTGCGCGCGGCAAGAGACGCCCCCGCGGCGCGGATGTGTCCCCCGCCTCCGAAAACGCCGGCTACTGCCGAAACGTCCAGATCAGTGTTCGATCTGAGCGAAATCCTGTACTCGTTCTCCGCGTCCGATTCCTTGATCAGCGCAGCCGCTGCGATCCCCCTGATGCCGCGCGGGACATCGATCGCGCAGCTTATGTCGTTAATGTCGGCTCCGCACCGTTCCCGGTCGGCCTTTGTTATAGTCACTGCGGCGATCCTTCCGTAGTAGATGTTTACGGAAGAATATGCAATTCGTCTGACCGCCACTTCCTTCTCGCTGAGATTCTCAAAAAGCAGTCTGTTTATCTCCGCGGCATCAATCCCGCTTTTAAGCAGTTCTGCGGCTCTCAGATGGGTCGCCGGGGTCGTATTGGAAAACCTGAAGCCCCCGGTGTCCGAGCTGATCGCGGCATATACCAGCATGCTGAATCTGGGGGTAGGTTCTCCGACCGACCCTTTCTTTTGAAGGGCCTCGTGAATATCGTATACTATCTCTCCCGCTGCGGCGCACCCGCTGTCGACATACCACGGAGCATACTCTTCGCTGAGACGGTGATGGTCTATCTTCAAAGCTATCCGGTCTTTCAGCGCCGCATAGCGTCCGAGCTGTTCAAGCGAAGGAACATCCACAGAGATCAAAATGTCCCCGTCCTCGGGCTCGGCCGGTTCGATTCCGAAGAAAGACAGTCTGTCCGGTATTCCGTCCGGTGAGCAGATCTTTGGTCTGGCTCCGACAGACATAAAGATCTCGCCGAGCGCTGCTGCGCTCCCTATCGTGTCCGCATCCGCTCTCTCATGAGTCAGAACGGCCACATTTCCCCTGATGCGGGATATAAAATCGCATAATTCGTCAAAACTGAACTGTTTCATCAGATTCTCATTGATCCAAGCCCGTCTCATGCCCTTGGCGCTGCAATGACGCGCTGCGGATCCTCGATCTCCTCTTTACACGTTCTTAATGATGCGGTATCTCGCTTTCCGCATTACTCTCCGGCCTGATCTCCGTCAGATCCTCCGGTCCCGATGCTGTTCAGTATAGCGTTTATCTTTGCCCCGTGACGCATGGAATCGTCAAACTTGAACGTAAGTTCCGGAGTGTTCCTCAGGTTAAGACGGCGGGCAAGCTCCCTGCGAATAAATCCGCTTGCGCTCTTTAGCCCCTTCAGAACATCCCTGTTCCCCGGAGAGAGCTTCCCGTCTTCCTGATCGAGGTTGCCGTCGATCAGGGTAGAGAAAAAAATCTTGGCCGTTTTCATATCAGGAGCGACTTCCGCCCCTGTGATCGTTAAAAAGCTCTCCGTGATCCTCGGATCCTTGATTTCTCTGAGTATGGAACCGAGCTCCTGCGCCACGGCGTCGTTAACTCTTTCGCGTCTGTGTCCGGACATGTCATGCCCCTTTCTGCCGCACACGGCTTGACTTATTGCCGCTTAACACCTATAATCTATCTTGCGGCCACAGTAAAAAATCGAATCGAAATGAGGTAAAAAAATATGCTTAAAGGCATTCCTAAGATTATTTCCCCGGAACTCCTCAAAATCCTTGACGAAATGGGTCACGGGGACGAGATCGTCCTTGCGGACGGGAATTTCCCCGGCGAATCGGTCGCGCAGCGGTGCGTCAGAGCCGACGGTCACGGAACCGTGGAACTGTTGAAAGCCATTCTGAAACTGTTTCCGCTCGATACATACGCAAAACCGCTGTATGTTATGGAAAAAGTCCCTGGCGACACGGTCGAGACTCCGATCATCGATGAATACAAACTCATCGTTAAGCCGTACACAGATGCCGAGATAGAAGGCATCGAGCGCTTTGCGTTCTATGAAAGAGCGAAAAAAGCATACGCGGTAATCATGAGCGGCGAAAGTGCCCTTTACGCCAATATAATCCTCAAAAAAGGCGTCGTCACCGAGTAACTCGAAATCATATTCGAAAAAACAGGCTTTGCCTGTTTTTTTTATCAGCGGCTCAGCAAGAAGACTCCGACCTCTAAAGGTGGGAGATGAATTGCGGAAAAGAGCCGCTTATAGTTTTTGATGAAAGATTATTTGCACAATGGATCGAATAACCTGTATTATGGCTTGTAATCCAAAAAGAATACGTAATATTCTTGCTTATTGCTCTGCCGAATGGTATACTGTTTCTGATAGAATGAGT
>JAGDBK010000040.1 GCA_017959065.1 Clostridia bacterium
CGATGACACTGTCGTCATCGTTAAGCCATGTGATAGTATAGCTGTTCTTTGCTGCCGTAAATGTTGCCTTATAGGATGTATCTCCTGTAACTGCAACAACCTCGGGAGTCCAGCCAGCAAAGGTGTAGGTGTATTCGGCAGTAGCTGCTTTTGAAGCGTCTGCATGAGTAGGAACCACACCGTATTCTACCGTGGTGGTATCGATAACGCTGTCGTCATCGTTCAGCCAGGTGATAGTGTAGCTGTTCTTCGCCGCAGTGAATCTCGCCTTATAGGATGTATCCCCTGTAACTGCAACAACTTCGGGAGTCCATCCTGCAAACGAGTAGGTGTACTCAGCTGTGGCTGCTTTTGAGGCATCTGCATGAGCAGGAACAACGCCGTACTCTACCGTGGTGGTATCGATGATGCTGTCGTCATCGTTAAGCCATGTGATAGTATAGCTGTTCTTCGCCGCGGTGAATGTCGCCTTATAGGATGTATCCCCTGTCACTGCAACAACTTCGGGTGTCCAACCCGCAAATGTGTAGGTGTATTCGGCAGTGGCTGCTTTTGAGGCATCTGCATGAGTAGGAACTACGCCGTACTCTACCGTGGTGGTATTGATGACACTGTCGTCATCGTTCAGCCAGGTGATCGTGTAGCTGTTCTTTGCCGCAGTAAATGTCGCCTTGTATGTAGCTTCGCCGGTAACGGCAACTACCTCAGGAGTCCAGCCCGCAAAAGTATAAGTGTATTCCGCCGTCGCTGCTTTTGTAGCGTCTGCGTGAGCAGGAACTGTACCATATTCGACCGTGGTGGTGTCGATGACACTGTCGTCATCGTTCAGCCAGGTGATCGTATAGCTGTTGACGGTCCAGTCAGCTCTCAGGGTGATGTTGCCGGTGCGGTCGGATGTGATCTTCTCGACCTTCGTTTCACCTTCGAACCATCCGTTGAAGGTGTATCCTTCCTTTACCGCGTCAGCAAGGGTCACCTCGACGCCCGCATAGTATCCTGCGGGGTTGGTGTTGGTCGTGTTCTCGTCGGTTCCCTCGTATGTAATTGTGAAATAATCGCGCGGATATACGAAGGTATAGTTGCCGAAGCTGCTTCCCGCGACGTATACATCACCGGTCGCGGCATCGTAATAGAAGCTTTCAGCCGTTGTAAGCGAGCTGTCCGCTGCGGATGTCATGGCAGTTCCGTCATCATGATATCCCTTGACCGTTCCGGCGGACAATCCGGCCGGAAGAGCCTTCTCGAGCAATACGACGACGGTAGCGGTGTTGTCAGCCTTTATGCCCTCGATATGTACGTCGTAAGCCTTGCCCTGCTCGGAGACATCAAGCGTGACGTCTTCGGAGAGATCGTCGTCTGAAACGAATATCGTCAGAGTCGCGACGTTGTTTACTATTACCTCATCCTTAATGGATGTATCGGCAGGAACCGTAGCGTCAGCGTCGAGAACGGAAGAAGAATCATTGACCACGATAATGGTGAGGTCAGGATTCTGCTGGCTGTTGAAGCTGGCAGCGGTCATGTTCGAGTAAAGGGTAACGGTGGTCCCGTCTGTACCTCTTAGAATAAAATATGCTTTTACGAAATATACATTATCCGGATTGGAGGTCCTGATGTTGAATGTATAGATAGCTTCGTTTGCCGTGAACCCGGAAATATGGTTTTTAACGTCTGCGGCTTTGAGCTTCAGTCTTTCGGCTCCGCCTTCGGACCCGTACAGGCCGGCGTTCTTGCTGTAGACGAATCCGGATTCCATGACGGTATATCTGTCTGGAGCATAGTAATGGAAAGTATTGGAAACGACATACTTTCCGTCCTCCTGTTTCGCGTATGTCTCCGTTATGGTGATCGTGGGCTGGGCAGTCGGCTCGTCATGGCCGTATACCGCCTCGACCTCGGCAGTGCCGGGATTCGTGAAGTATACCGTATAACTGGAGTCATAAGTGATTATCGTACCGTTAACAGTCCAGTACTGGAAATAAGCATCCTCTATCTCGGGAGCGACGAGAGTCTTGCTTTCGCCGGTGCCGAGGACATACGTCTTGCCGGGCTTCAGATCGTCGGTTCCGTTCGTGTATCTGACGTTGACGGTATATGCCTCGCCGTCGCTGACGTAATCCGGAACGACTATAACGGAGTTGTTGCCCGCCATAGCGGCATAGATTGCCTCTTCGGTCGCCTCGACGGAAGTGGGATTGCCGTTAGCGTCGGCTATATACCAGCCCTTGAAGACATAACCGTTCTTTATCGGGTTGTTCGGAGGATAATAGATCGTCTGGCCCGAAGCATAAGAACGAGACAGCAGTACCTGCTTGTAGGCGTTCCTGAAGATGACCATGGCGGTCGAATCAGAGGTACCCGTCTGGGCGTAATACGATGTTATCTCCGTATCGGAAGCGAAATAGAACGAAAAGTCCCTCTGCGTAGATACGATATTCCCGGACTCGTTTACCCAGTAAAGGAATTCCTTCGTATCGTCGCGGAAGGAGATGAACATCATCTCGCCCGCATTGTATGTAGCCGTGTACATATCGCTCTGTACCGAGCCGTTGTTCACGACGAAATACGACCCGTGTACCGTAAGCTTGAATGTGGAACCCTGCGATACTTCAAATAGTGCCACAAGGCTCGTATCCGCGGATACGGTGAATGTATAGCTCTGTTCTGTGCAGAGACTCGTTGCGAACGCTGTGTCGTCGGCAGAGTACCACCCTATAAAATGGTATCCTTTTCTCGGATACGCGATGACGGTAGCGCTTTCACCGTCACTGTACTCTCCGCCGCCGGACAGTCTGCAGACTGTCGAGCTCGAAGCCTCTGTCCTGGATGTCAGCTCCACGGTCCATGTCTGACCGCCGCCTCTGTCCTGGCCGTTCTCGGAAGAATCGGCAAAGGAGATCATTGAAAAGACAGACAGCACCATAAGGATGGTCAAAAAACCGGCTATCAGTCTTCCGAATTTCTGTTTCATTTCGTTTCCTCTTTCTCCAGATTATTTGTAAATTCAAATCAATTTTTATGTTTCGACCTTTGTCAGTCGTCCGGACATCGTGAAAAACACGGTATCCGGACCGCGGACAAAGAATTATCCGTCCACGGAAAGAATGTCCTAATGACAAGTTTGCAGAGGAACGGCCTTTCGGGCCGTCCCTCTGCAAACTATCGGTATCTCTGCCGGATCAGTCGTCGTCTTCCTCGCCGCCGCCGATCTGAGTCGATGTCGTAATAACATCGTCATCGGCGAAGCGGATGACTTCTATCTCGAGCTCAGCATATTCCTTTTTCATGAGGTAAACCTCCTTATAGTTAGTATATGTTATTCAATAATTGCTGCTGATTAATTACTGTATTGAACTGTAACTGCCGCTGACCATATCACTGTAGAGCGTTTCAAGTTCGCCCTGATCATTGGTGAATGTGATGAACGCTTTGAAGAAGAACGCCTTGTCAGGGTTGGAGGTGTTGAGGTTCATCATGTAGATGCCGTTGTTGCACGTGAATGACGTCTCATGGACTTTGGTGCCATTCGCGCCGATCACAAGATCATCGTATGCAAAATCTTCTCCGTTTGTACTGCGCACAAATCCGCTCTTGTGAAGGGTGTATCCTTCCGGCAGATAGAAGCTGAGCGTTACTGAAAGCCTGTACTTATTGCCGTTTGTCGAAGCTGTAAAGCCGGTGATGGCGACTACGGGTTCCGGATCAGCTTCCACGTCAAAGACCGCTGTGAGCTTTATTTCCGTGCCTTTCGCCCCGATAACGGTACACTGCTCGGGATCAAACGAGATCGGAGTCTCTCCGTCCAGAGTCCAGTAGCTGAAAACATTCGCATCCAGCTCGGCACCTTGTACTACTTCACTAGTGTACACTACAAGAGGATCGGATATAGCAACTGTTTTTTCAAGTGCAGGCTTTTCACCTTCGGCTGTTTTCGCATATACTTTAACGGTGTACGTATCGGTATCAGCCGCTTCTTTGTATGCCGGAACTACGGTAACTTCAGATCCCTCGGAAGTCATCTTTGCGGCGATGGACTCGGGAGTCGCCTCATCCTCTGTGCCTTCGAAGACCCACTTGTCAAAGTCAAGTCCGAGCTTGCCGGGATTGCTCTTCGGGAACAGTTCCTCAGCTCCTTCAACGTCAATGACGCGTCCTGCGCTGAGTACCTGATCATACGCGTTCTTGAAGATCACATATACGCTTTCCTCAGATTCCATATTGCTAGAGGTAATGAGTCTGAGCGTCGTCTCGTTGACGAATGTGAAATTGTAATCAGCTTCGGTGCTTACGATGTTGTTGGAGATATTGACCCAGTAAAGGAAGTCTTCACCCAGGTAGCTGACCTTGGTCGACGCGCCGATCTCGATATTGAAATCGTTTCTGCTCGTCTGTTTTTCACCGTCGTTCACTGTGTATTCGCTTCCGATTACATGAAGCATTCCCTCGCCGACCGGTATATATACAGCGACCAGAGTGATATCTTCTTCACCAATAGTAAAGGCGTAATTCTGTTTCTCATAAATCGGTTCGCTGTCGGAGGAATATTCGTCTTTATACCAGCCTACAAAATTGTATCCCTCAACATCCGGAGCTTTTACATGATGCTTCTTTAAGGTCGGGAAAACGCCTCCGCCTTCAAGGGTTGCGATGCCCGTGTTGCCGTTGACGTCCTGGGAAATCAGCGTAACGGTATACAGTAGCTTTGAAACATCACTGAATTCGTATTTCTCGGTGGCGAGGACATAACTCTCAGTGGGATCAGCGGGGTTTGTGATGACGAGTTCCACTGTCATCGTCTTTCCGATGTTCCCCGTGGACAGATTGAACGCGCCGCAGACGAAGTCCTGAACGGTATCGAGGAGATCGCCGTAAGTCACATCGCCGAATCCTGTGGCGGCAAGCAGATAAACGGGATCCGTTCCGGCAGCCGTCGGGAACAGGAAAGCGATATCGTATGATCCGTAAGCGCCGTAAAGACCGAAGCTTTCGGGTGCGAGATCATCGGAGAAGGTCACTCTGTAATCGCAGTCCCAGCTGCGGTAAAATGCCTCTGTTTCATCGGACGGATCGTCTGGCTCAAACAGGTATACCGCCGGGATGCTGTCTACTTTTGAAACAGGCTTGGAAAGATCATCGTATTTATATACATCCTTGTTGGTGAGCTCTTCCTGGGGCGTCACTGTCACGGTAGGAAGAGGCGGAAGGATCTCTGTCGTCGTGCCCTTGAACGTATAATCAACGGTCTCGACCGTGATCCATTCAGCGTTCGGATCGTCCGGGTTCTTGATGACAAGCTCGACGGTCATCGTCTTTCCAGCGTTTTCGGGATCAAGGTTGAATACACCGCATATGAATTCCTGGATGTTGTTCACACAGTCCTTGTATGTAACATCAGTGATCCCTGAGTCATTAAGCAGATAGAGAGCGTCGCCTACATTCATACCAATCGGGAAAAGGAATGCCACGCTGAATTCCTGACCGTATCCGTTGTACGCGCCGTAAAGGCCGAAAGTATGTTTAAGGATCTCAGTGTCGAAAGATACGCGATAGTCCGCTTTCCACGAACCGTAATAATCGAGCTGAGCCTGAGTGGGCTCAACGGGTGTGAACTTGTATTCTGCTTCAAGCTCTTTAACTATTTCGCCTGTAGGAGTGAAGGTATCAATGTCATAGAGAGGAAGTCCGGTCTCGGGGGTAAGTTCCTCAACAACAGCCTCAGGCAGTGCTGGACCGACGAATGTATAATCGACGGACTCGACCGTGATCCAGTTGTCGCTAGAACCTTCCGGATCCCTTATTACGAGCTCGACTGTCATGGTAGTGCCGATGTTGTCATAAGACTTGTTGAACACGCCGCAGTAGAATTTTTCAATGTTTTTTACACAATCCTGATATGTTACAGCGCCCTCCATGCCGATTGCCTGAAGCAGAAGAATACTATCTTCCACCATCATATCGGTCGGGAAAAGGAACGCCACACTAAATTCTGTGCCGTATCCGCTGTATTCTCCGTAAAGCCCGAAGGATTCCTTCAGAATAGGCCTGTCGAATGATACACGGTAGTCTGCATACCAGCTGCCGTAATAATCAAGCTGTTCCTGTGAGGGATCGTCAGGCTCGAAGCAGTACTCTGCTTCAATATCGACCGTCTCGCCTGTCGGCGAACCCGACAAGTCGTAGATCGGCACGTCAGTCGCAAGAGGGGTGACCTCTGTCACTTTTGCCGTCGGAAGCTCCGGCACCGCCACTGCTGAAACATGAACTATCATGCCCAGCGAAAGAATCATGGCTAGCAGCAATGTAATAAATCGCCTGGTTTTCATAAGAATCTCCTTTTTGATAAACTCGTCATTCTAAAAGAGGGCTGAATAATATTTATACATCTTAAATTATATATGTTTGCTTCGCCCGTGTCAACAAAAAGCGATCAATTTCCGCGGAACTTTTCGGTTTTTTCGCCGATTTTCAGGGCATTTTCCTTGCTCCGTTCATTTGCGGTGAGCCTCCTCTTGAAAACTGGCGCTCGGTACGCTATAATTTTCCTTGAAAAGAGTGCTTTATTCGTTTTTTCTGGAGATCGCGCATGACGGGAATATATAGGATCGCGGACATAAATATCGCAGTTACATCAGTATATGAAAAGGTCCACCGCATGTGCGCGGACTACCTCGTCTGCGGTCAGACCGCAGATTTTTCAGTGGAGACCTCGGAGGCGGACATTGAAAACGAGCGCGAAAGATCCGCCCGCGAAGACGCCCTTGAGGGCATCCCGGTCCGTATCTTTCCGGACAGCTATCTCGAAACGCTCGCCGTATACCGAAGGATCGCGGAACGCATGCCGGATTATGACACTGTTCTTTTCCACGGCTCCTGCGTGTCCGTCGACGGGACGGGATATCTGTTCACGGCCAGAAGCGGCACCGGCAAGAGCACGCACGCGCGGCTCTGGCGCGAACTTCTCGGAGAGCGGGCAGTCATGGTAAACGACGACAAGCCCCTGATCCGGGTCGGAGAAAGCAGCGCTGTGATATACGGCACTCCCTGGAACGGAAAGCACCATCTCGGTTCCAACATATCCGTGCCGCTGAAAGCGGTCTGCATCCTGAAAAGAGGGGAAAATAACCGCATCGAACCCCTCGGAGCGGACGAGGCGTATCCGGAGATGCTCCAGCAGGTGTACAGACCCATGGACAGGGACGCGATGAGAAAAACGCTCTCCCTCCTGGACCGCCTGTCCGGCAGCGTCAGGTTCTGGCGGCTCTTTTGCAATACGGACATCGAGGCGGCCAAGATCGCCTATGAAGCCATGAAAGGAAACTGATGATGAAGTTAAGCAAAGATTTTCTGATCCATATCTCGGGCGGAAAGACAGACCTCATCCCCGTTGGAGGCGCGGCTTTTTCAGGCATCATGCGGGGCAATCAGACGCTCGGCACGATACTCGAACTGCTGAAATCCGAGACTACGGAGGAAGAGATCGTCTCCGCCATGAAGGAAAAATACAACGCCCCGGACGGGATCATAGAACGGGACGTGAAAAAGGCGCTCTCCGAGCTGCGCGGGATCGGGGCTCTGGATGAATAAGAGCTCGTTTGAGGAGATCCTGAAAAGCGAAGGCCGCCTGGTTTATTCGAATGTCGGAACGAGCATGCTTCCCCTGATCCGTCAGGGACGCGATCTTCTGATCATCGAAAAGACGTCCGGGAGACTTGATAAATACGACGTGCCGCTGTTCAGGCGTCCTGACGGCAAATATGTCCTTCACCGCGTCATAAAAGTATGTCCGGACGGTTATGTCCTGCGCGGAGACAACCAGCTCATCAAAGAAAAAGGCGTGACGGACGAACAGATCCTGGGAGTCCTTACGGCCGTAGTCCGCGGCGGGAAAGAGATCAGGACGGCATCACCGCGCTGCCGCGCTTACGCCCGTATATGGTGCGCCCTGTTCCCCGTCCGTGCGCCGTTTCTCCTGTGGTGCGCGGCGTTAAGACGCCTGAGGAAACGGATCCGTAAAAAAAGCTGAGGGCGGCATTCGGAAGAACTCTTCCCGCCGCCCTGTACTGATCATACCGTAAAAATAGATCTAACAGATTTTCCGACCGGTCTGCCGGTCTTTTCTTTTTTCATTTTGTCGCCCGGCCCAGATATTCCGGATCTCCGGCATCGAGGAAGCGCCTCATCTCGTCGCAGTCCTCCCTGCTCACCGAACTGCAGTCCAGCATTTTCGCGCGCTTTTTTATATCGTCATGCAGGCAGTAGTGAACTATCCTCTTCACCCAGTAAAAGGGCAGAAGTACGGGCCATTTGGCGAGTACCGGATACTGCGCCTTCATCCTGTTAAGCGGAAGGAAAACGGCTGTGGTCCAGGATCTCAGCTTGCCGAAGAAAAGGCCTTTTCCTCCGGAAACTATCCTTCCGGCTTTGTATGTCGCTCCCGTCCCGAACGTCCCGTATCTGAATGCGAAATCGAGCAGTATCCCGCATTCGTCGTCCGGCTCCTCCTCTCCCATCACCACACGGGAGAGTTTCTCCATCCTCACGCGGAACGAGGAAAGCCCGAGCCGTTCGAGCTCCGCACCGACATACCCGGAGTCCGTCTGACGGCCAGAAAGGAGCCAGGTGTCTATAAGCCTGTTGAGCCCCATGCAACCGTACTGAAAATGCGCGTGCATGTGGATCAGATGGTGAATATAGAAGTCCTCCGGACTCATGAGATATGCGTGTTCCCCGTCCGGTACGGCCCTTTCCCACATGTGTTTTTCCCACTCTTCCGCCGGTCCGCCGTCGTCGCTCAGACGCTTGTGGATCTCTGCGAGGACCGTTCCTTTCGTGAAATCGTCGTGCATCCAGTTGGACTCCGTCTCTCCGGCAAAACCCGCCTGCTCCATAGCTTCCTTCAGCCGGGCGAAATCGTTCGGGCGGACCAGTATGTCAAGATCGGTCATCTGGCGCCTGGACGCGTCCTGATAAAGCTTCCGGAGGACCATGCCCTTGAGCGGCACGCAGTCAAATCCCGCTTCGCCGAGGGCCTTGAGCACGTTCCCGCTCTCAACGGTCAGCATATGCATCTTCTTTGATGCGGAAACGAAATCCGGAAGGAGAAGGGAAAAGATCTTTTCCGCGTTTTCGTCCTGTCCGCTCTGTTCCATGATCAGCGGAAAAACGGTCATGAGGATCCCGTTCTTCCTTATAACTCCGGCAACGGACTCCGCGTCGGATACGGACACGGTCTGAGGATTATTCTGTTGTATACCCATGCTCTGCCTTATAAGCGAGAGTATGTATTCCTGATCGTTCGTCAGCATAAAACCAAACCTTTTCCGTTCCTTATCCGGTAC
>JAGDBK010000041.1 GCA_017959065.1 Clostridia bacterium
CGAGCAGACGTATTTGCCGCTTGCTTTCTGTGCGCTGAAGTCGACTTCCGCGAGAACTGTCGGGACCGGATCGTCGAGATCGATCACGCGCTTTGCCTCAAGATTCTCGTATCCCTGAGGAGTGTGTGTTCCGCAGTAGACCGTCGGATGGATGCGGACGAATTCACGGACGCGGTCCAGTGTCTCGCGTGCTGCGGGAAGATCGTCAAATACGATCGAAAGCTTGTTCTCATACAGTGCCTCGTCCATATATGTGATATCTCCGTGGAGCATATAGAAAGACAGTCGTTCTCTACGATCACTATGCTGTTTCCGTTCGTGTGGCCCTTGGCTTTTATGTAATAGATCCCGTCCGCGATCTTCTGGCTTTCCGGGAAATTGTAATACGCGCCGTCTGTGAAAGTCACGGGGACGATGTTATCAAGTCCCTGCAGTTCTTCCGCGCCGGTCTCGTCAGCGTTGACGTAGATCTCCGCGTTCGGGAAGGACCTGAGCTCACCGGAATGGTCGTTGTGCTTATGTGTAAGCAGGATCTTCGTGACCTGCTCCGGCTTATAGCCCAGAGCCTCAAACGCCTCCATGTAGGTGCAGATATCCTTGCCCGTGAATATCAGGCTGTTCTCATCCACAACTTCCTCAGGCGTGCCTGCCGGCACTCCGGTATCGACGAGAATGACTTCTTCGCCGGTATCGATCAGGTAGTTCTGCAGACTTCCGCGGTAACGGACGTTCTTATCGAACCTGTCCATGCCTTCCTCTCCTCCGAAGATGAAAGGCTGGGTGTAGAATCCGTCTTTTCTGAATTTGACTGCTTTGATCTCCATATCAGTTCCTCCGTTTTTCCAATCATATAATCGCTTTTCGTTATATATCTCTATTATGACAAGGCTGTCAGGAATTCGTCTATCGCCTTTGCCACTTCGTCCGGCTTGTGCGAATAGATATAGTGGTGACCGAGGATCTTCAGGTATGTCACGTTCCCGAGCCTGTCGATATACGGCTGCAGATTCATCTCGTCGAATTCCTTGCGCTCTTTAACATACGCCGCGATCTCCTCGTCCGTCTTGTCATAATAGGAAGCATCGCCTCCCGACGCCTCTGTCAGGGCCTTATAGTATGAGAAGAGCTCTCTGGCATCTTCTTCCGTCTCTGCGGAAGTGTAGATCATCAGTTTGGGGATATCGTTGGGCGAAAGGCTGTTGAAAGCAGTGCGGATATTGGAGTAGATGTATTTCTCCTCAGAACACCTTGCCCATGAGATGGGGCAGATACGCCATAACATCCCGCCCAGCGCCTTCTTGTCCTCCGCTGTATAAAAATCGGTCTGTGATGCCGGGTCGAAGACCAGCCGGTCGATGCCGATCTTGCACAGCGCCGCTTCGACCTTCAGGAAAAGCACGGAATCCTGGAAACCGGCATCTTCCAGATAATCCGGATCTCCGATCTGGGTCACATCCAGAAAGACTATCGCCTTGATCTCTTCGGGATAAGTCGCCTCCCAGTAGGAAGCGTATACTCCGCCGATCGAGTGCGGCATGAGCACATACGGTCCTTCCACGCCGGCGGCCTTTAGCGCAGCCCGGTAATCGCTCACGATCTGCTCCACGGTCTGAGGCTCTTTGGTATCCTCGCTCAGGCCGTAGCCGGAACGGTCGACTATCGCGAAGCGGTACCTGTCCGCCAGACGGTCCGTGAGAGGTTCCGTGTCCGCGAGGCCGGCCATGGAACCGAGTCCCGCGATGTATACCAGAGTATACGGGGAATCGGGATCGCCCGTAAGGTATACGTTGAGGTCATGGGAACCGACGGATACGGTGTTCACATAACCAAGCTCATCCAGCTGCTTCACTATGGCCCGGTCATTCACCTTGTCGTAGACGAACAGACCGCATGCGGCAAGAACGATAAGAGCGAGAAGGGAAAGGAGAATGCGTCCTATTATCCTCCGTATCTTTCTGCCTTTTCTTTCTTCTTTTTCCATGGCGATCCTCCGTTTTTCCGTTCAGGTCAGATAAGGAACATATCAATCGTCAGAAATATACTTGATGAACCGTTTCTGCGTCTTATCGCAGGTATATTTCATGTGCTGATAGAATCCGTGCGCGACAGTGCGGACGGTATTGCAGTTGAGGCGGACAAAGGAGTCTCCGCGCCCGGCTGCGCGATCTTCCAGGGAAGCGAGCAGCTGTCTGCCGATCCCGCGGCGCTGCGCCTCCGGGGAGACGGCTAGCTCGATGATGATCCAGCCATTCTCACCAAACACCGCCGCGGTCGTGCTCTTTTTCTCGTCCTTTTCCTGCTTAACGATTTGTATGATTAACTAGCAAAGCGAAACAGGAAAATATCACAGCCGCAGCCGGGATCCTACCTCATTGACTGTTCGTAGAATTCCAGGAACCGTGCGAACAGTGCCTCGTCCAGCCGGTGGCTCCACCTTTCGTGATCGAGGTTCTCTGTTATGTAATTTGCTTTGTCCTTCCTGAAGCGCTCTGCGTTCTCTTCTGCCTTATAGTCATAATCCAACGATTTGAGCCAGGGTTCGAATCCCGCGTTGAATTCTTCTTTGTATGTGTTGTTTGGATCGTTGAAGATATCGTTGTGACCTCTGTCTTCGAACCTGAGGAAAGTGAAGCGGGGATCGTCCTTGTACTTTGCATAGTATTTGTCCAGCCCGTACTCTATCCCTATCACATCGTCGTCGGCGCTGTGCACGATCATCACGGAGGCATCGGTCGCATCGAATCCGTCCATAGCGGTATTCGATGCATATCTGCCGAAGCGGAAAAACTCATGAAGCTTTATAAATGGCGTCATAGCGTATATTACGTCTCCGGCCTGTGATCTGCCGCCGGATTCGAACATATCCGGAGAACTATTGAAGCCGGAACACTCGATGACCGCTCTGACCTCCGGATGATATGTCAGCACAGCGCTTACGCAGTATCCGCCCCAGCTGTGCCCGAAGAGAACTATCGGAAGGTCGGGGATATCGCTGCCCGATTCCACAAAGGAAATGGCGTGATCGAGGTCTATCACTCCCTGCGGGACACCGCCCAGACCTTCTCCTTCGCTTTTGTCCATTGCCGTGGCGTCGTAGGCAAAAACGTAATATCCGTTCCCGGCAAAATAATCCGCTACATCCATATAGGAATTATGTCCGCCGCCGCCGAATCCGTGAGCGATGATCACTATACCGTGCTGATCCTCTCCGCGGCTGTAGAGATAACCGGCGAGCTGCTGTCCCTTGTCGGAGGGGAAAGTATACTCCTTGCACCTGAGTCCTTCAAAGTCTTCGACACGAAGCATAAGAGGCTCATAGCTTTCCGCGCTGATATCGAAGTTAGCATCGTACATCTTAACGCAGAAAGCCCACCATCCGGCCAGTATCAGAACGATGATGCCAAACAGCACGATAAGGAAGATCTTCTTTTTTGTTTTTCTCTTTTTCTCGACCATTAATAATTCTCTCTGACTATTCGGACGCAGTGACAGTTCTGATGGCTCCTGAACAGTGGATCCTCACTACGCGGTTCTGATCGGTCTGTGATACCTTCTGCAGCAGCTCTAAGAAAGGTCTTACGAATTCCGGCCTTAGTTTGCCGCGAACTCAAACCGTTCCGGTTCTCCCGGAAACAGCTCCACAGTCGTGCCGACAACTGCCGGAACAAGACAGTGGGAGTTCCTGTGGACCGGCTCTACCGACGGAACAGGAGAGGTGATGTCGTATCCGAAATCGCAGCATAGCACATATTCTTTCTTCGTCTCTTCCATCTTCTTCTCCAAATAATAAAATACGATTTGCTGATGTCTCAGAAAAGGGATCGTTGCTTCGTTAAGGATGCTTTCTGTCTCTTATAGTATTGAGTATTTTGAGTCCGTCGGTCTCCATTCCCTTGTTTTCGCCGGAGATATAATGTGCGGGTATGACGGACATGATCAGAATAAATGCGTTATAGATCAGCGCGTAGTTGATAAAGAATTCTATCGTCTCCGCAGTGATGATCTCTGAGTCGAATGTAAAGCCTCCGAATCTCAGGATCAGCAGCAATATGACAAGAACAAGCGATGCGGTGGGACCGCCCGAGAGCGTTGAGATGAGCTTTGCTTTTGTATCTATCCTGTTTTCGGCGGGATCGAAATACCCGTCGACGATGAGCAGCTTCACTGTAAGAGACTTCGTATCGATCAGCTTCTTTCCCGATCCTACGCGTATGTGCCAGCGCCTGCCTCCTGTAGAGAGCATATAACCGACAGCATGTCCGAGCTCATGGAAAAGGGTAGAGAAGAACGATACTATCCACAAAGCGCAGATGCAGACCAGTAATTCTATAACAAAGGCGACTGGTTTAGGCATTTGATCCTCCCGCATATTAGCTGTCGGCTTAACGGTATGGCCAGACCGGGCTTATCAGGAACGAGAGCAGGGTCCCTGCGGTCAGAGATATGAGGAACTGCCAGCGGTCTCGGTATAATACGGCGGCTGCAGCAGCGAATACCAGGAGATACAGAACGCCTCTTATGGAAAAGTAGATCCAGCCGATCGAGAAACAATACAGTGCCATCACGGCGATTATCGCTGTATCGATGATGACAGGAAACGGACCATTTCCCTTAGCGTACCAGCAGATCACCGCGAGAAGAGGGGAGAGCAGTGTGATGCCGTACCATATCATCATGTAGGATCCGGGATCGAATCCGCTGAAAACGATCGTATAGACGTGATAGGCGACACACATTCCCGCAAAGAAGACGAATACGTTAAGGGCCGCTCTCCTGGCCGATGAGCTGTAAACGGCGATTATCAGAGCAAGCAGCAGCCAGACCGCGAATTCGGAGAAGAAATTGCTCAGATCCAGCGTTTCCAGCAACCTGTGCCACCAGACCGTGCTGTCCAGAGCTAAATTGTCAAGCCACTTGCTTATGATGCCGAGAACTGTTCCCGACGCAAAACAGATCAACGCCGCTGAAACTGCATTGATCCGGGGGAACTGTACCGGCATTCTTATTTTACTAAGTTTATCTTTTAAAGCCGTCATTGAATATCTCCTGAGACAGTATCGATCCGGGTAACTATTCTCTGGCATCAGAGATAAGAACATCCGTGACCCTGCTGTCGGCATCGTAGTATATCACTATAG
>JAGDBK010000042.1 GCA_017959065.1 Clostridia bacterium
ATTTCTGTTCGTCGGCTCGGAACTTTGCCTGCGGCTTCCTTCAGATTCCGTCTCACGGCGGACACCCTTGCCGTTCGGCTAACACTTCCTACTACCAAGCGTGTAGTGGACTTTCACCACCAAGCTATTGCCCATGGCGGGCGTACAACTGATAAAGCCCGTGGAGAGATCCACGGGCTTTATCAATTAAGTTCAAGACGAGAATATCAGTTCCCGAAACCAAATACTGTACTGTACAGATTGAGAGGCGTCACACAATCCCTCAGCCACGATGTAAACTGGACTCTGGCGTGAAGCATCGCTCTTTCATCGCTGTTGATGAGCTGGCATCCGTACATGATAGCTTTCAGACCGGTATACTGTTCTGTCGGCGCGTCATGTCTGCGGTATATACCTTTCCAGATCGTATAAAGCTCTTTTGCAGTGTCAAGCACATACTCTCCGTCGGCATTCTTATCAATGGGAAGAATCACAGAGGGACGGTCCTTAATGGTATAGTGATCAGCTGATTTCTCAGTGAAAAGATCAATATATCTGGTGATAGCATCTGAATCGTCAGAATATATTTCCTTTACGATGCTGTCATATGCGGCTTTATAGTTCTCTTCACTGATGCCTGCGTCGGAAATGACTGTCTCAATGAGTCTGTGTCTCAGTTTTCCGAACTCAAGAGCTGCGCCCTTCTGCTGCCACACATACATTACTCCGTCAGCGTTGGCCGCATAAACTGCGGCATTATTACGGATTATTCCGAAATTCGGGAATGTCGACGGGTAGTGGCCGTAGTCCTGCGAAAAGTCAAGAACATATACGGTCGCCTTGTCCTTCCATGTCCTGAGGTCTGAAAGGATTCCGGCATTATCTGCGCATGATGCATCGTCAAGGGCATGGGCGCAGCACATCTGGGGAGCCGCAAAATAAACAAGCACATTGTCCTCAAGTGAAAATGAAGGAGCTTTTGCAGTTTCCTTGTATGCAAGCGTTGCCACGGTGATCCCGTCTGCTGCAAGATCTTTTGCGATAGTATTCACCGCGCTGAAAAATGACTCTGTACCTCCCGCGCATTTTTCGCAGTCACAGTATTTGGACGTGTTGTTGACGACGTACACCGTACTGCCGTATGCAGGTTCGGTCGAACGGATCGCGCTGATCAGATCACTGACGGTCTTCTCATCGGAGAAGCAGGGGGTCTCGTTAGTTCCCAGAAGCGCAGCAACACTGTGCCTGAACATTTTCCCCGAGTCAGAAAGCTGACTTGTCATCCTTCTGGCGGATGAAACATCCGTGTCAATGGAATCAATCGAAATATCGCCTTTTCCTTCAAATCTTCTGCGTCCGATGATATTGAGATAATTCTGATAGAATTCGTCTGCGGCGTTGATTATGCCCTCATCATTTCTTCCGTCGATAACGAGATCTCCATCCCTAATCTCAAGGACACTTTTTGCGTAGGAAGGATCCTTTTTGGAATGGCTGTCGAAACCGAACAGGATGGAATGTCCTTCAGCTGACGGATCATACTCTGAGGAAAGTCCTACGTCGAAGCCTGTAAGGGCATAGATGAACCTGCGCAGCATCATGGCTTCATTCCGAAGGACCTCAGATGCATCTTCCGGACAATAGAGGGTGAATTCTGATATATCAGCCCCGCAGATCGTTATACCTACCAGGCTGTCGCAATCCAGATAATCACTGTGGATATACCTGACCTCAGGCACTACCAGTACGGATGAAGGCTCGACCGGAGGATTGAACGAATCATATTTCAGCACATTTGAAATGAAATATGCCAGTGCCGACCTGAACGGGGAGTTCCCCTGCTCGGAGGCTGTGAGCATATATATCCTCGATCCCTGTGTAATGACGGCCCAGCCCAGAGGACCTGTAAGTTCCGGATTCAGGAAGACGAGATCCCCTGCTGCAGCACGCTTGACAGCCGCTCCTCTGTTCTCATAATATCCAATGACGATCTCCTTGTCTTTCACCATCACATTACCAGCTGTTATGGTGATCTCGGCGCCGGAAAGCTCCTTGATAGCAGAGACTATGTCGTTGCAGATCTCTTCGTTCCCGGAACTCATTCTCCACGATACAGGAGCCGCAAGGACATAATCCGATTTTCCGTCTTCAGCAATCGTAATGCCGCCGTCTTCAGCAGCGGACGAGCTGACGGAAAGTGATATGAAAAACAATCCAGCCAAAAAAGCAAGAAGTATTCTCTTCATCATTTAGCGCTCCTTTCCTGGATACCTATCGTCTCATACGGTATAGGCTCAAAATTATAGAAGTCGCGATATACCTGGGAATCCGGAGACAGAGCGTCATCCACTTTGCCTATCTTCTCAAAACCGGGATCAATCTCATAGATCATGTTGTTTCTGATCGACCCGAACAGATGTCCCTGCCCGCCGGCTAAGACAACGCCGTCTATGGTCATTTTCTCATAACCCTTAACACCGATCTCATCGGGAGAGATGATCTCGCTTCTCTCTTCTATGCCGTAGACGATATTGTTCTCGAACTTTTCATATGACTGCGATCCGGGATCGTCAATATCTCCGGAGTAATACACGACTTCATTGATCAATGTGAGTTCGGGATACATATCCCTTATAAACTCTCCGGTATAGTCCATATTGTGAACTGAACCCCAGTAACCCGGATATTCGGGCGAATACTTGGTCGACTCAGCCTGGAAGGTTATGCCGTTGTCGTTGATATTGATCGGTACGGAAGGCATATCTATCAGGACATTTCCGGTTACGATACAGTTCTTTCCGCCGCTGACCGAAATGCCTGTTCCGCCGGTGTTCTTGATGGTATTGCCGTAAACGACCTGACCTGGCAGCTGATCGTCAAGATAGAGCCCGTTGGCCTTAAGGCCGTTGTATTCAAATCTAACGTTGTATATGTAGTTGTACCTTATGACGTTTCCCGTCCTTGCCCAGCTCCCGCCGTTGTAGATAGCGCCCGCATCTCCGGACATCCAGGAGGTGTCATGGATGATATTGCACTCGACTATGCTGTCTCCGCACATAAACAGAATACCGGTATGAGGAGCGTTGTAAAGCTCATTGTGGCCTATGTAGAATCCCATTCCCCTGGCAGTGATGCCGGGATTCTCTGTGGGATAGTACTGAGCCCAGTCATGAACGAGATTGTTCTGAATATAATTATTGGAGGGATGTCTGTCAGCAAAATTCTGGTTGGTAACTTCGATTCCGGCGCATCCGAGTTCATAGAACTCGTTAGAATCAACCTTCGTGTCGACGACATCATGGAGGACAAGCGCACATCCGCCGAGTTCGGTAAACGTGCAGTTTGTGACCTCTATCCCTTTTGTTGGAACATTATTCTCTCCGCTGAGTCCGCATGTGATGCCAGAGCCGCGTGAATGTTTGAATGTAAGGCCGTCGAACGAGACATAGCTGAGATCAGTTCCGTGGATAAGATATTCCTTGATCTGGGAGAAAGTGATCTCCATCTCATTGACATCTCCGGTGGGATAATAATACAGCATGTTGTTCGAACTGTCCCAGAAATATTCCCCGGGAACGTCAAGATCAGCAGGAATATTGAAGACATAATACGGTCTGCCCTCATTGAAACCGTAATCCGGGGTCGGGTTGAGACTGGAGCATGTCATTAAAAGGTTGTTCTCAACATCTACTCCGTTCCAGGTCGAACCGGTCAATGCCGTTTCCCAGTCGTTTGCGAAAAGGCCACATATCAGAATATTATCGCCTTCCCATGCTGCTGCGCGTCCTTCCGGGATCTCAAGGTAATTCGCCCTGAGCGTATATCCGTCCGGATGATCGTATGTGTCGCGCTTAACGACTACGCTTGATGCGTAAGGCTCGCCGAAGTTAGGCCACTGGGCGATCCGCTGCCTTTTTCCATCTGCATAGAGCTCCTGAATATTCTTGTATATGATAGCGCCGCCCCAGCCGTAGGATTCGACATAATCAAGATCATAGCAGCCTGCTGCGCTGAGATCTATCTGAAGGAGCTTGGACTTTGCTTCATCAGAAAGAAGTCTTGACTTGAATTCCTCATTTGCAGGTTCGAAAAGCTCTCCTTTAAGCTGAACTCCGCCGTCGATCACCACTTCAGCGCCGTCAAGGGCCTTGTAGGTGATCTGTTTTCCTTTCTCGCCAGAGTCTTCTGCAAGAAGCTCTATAGGCTCGGTAATACGGTATGTACCGCCGCTGATGAGCACTGTAATTCCCCCGTCCGGGAGACCTTCACCCTGCTTTATGCCGCGGATTCCGTCTCTCGCCTCTATTATCGTTGAGAAGGGCTTTTCGGCAGAGCCGTCGCCTCCCTCTTCTGCATCGGCGGAAACATACATTACATTGCCTTTTTCCTCTGCCGGCGTCTTTCCGCTGCTGGCAGTCGTGTCGTCACCGCCTTCGCTTTCACCGGTGCATCCTGACAGAATGCTGAATGCGCAGAAAACGAAGAGGACAGACATCATTGCTGAAATAATTCTCTTCAAGAACGAAACCTCCTGTGGGAAAAATAAGGTCATTGACCTCAGTGCTAGTATATCTTTAAGATATGGTTTTGTCAAGTATCCGGTGACCCCCGCTCAGGCATGCCCGGAACTCGTTGCAGCGATCTTTTTCACCTAGCAGGAGAGATCATAAGCTTTTATCTCCCAAAATTCACACAAAAAAACCCGTCTGCCTCAGCTGAAAAAACGGGCAGACGGGACAGATAATCAATAGGATTAAAACGGGACTGCCTCTCTTCTCGAAACGACTTTTAGACACCGTTCGGTGGCAAACGATACCGAATCGGCAAGATCATGCTTTCTGAAGTAGATCTCGTATGTCAAAGACGCGCAGTAGCAGTCCCCTGCTCCCACCGTCGAAACGACATCCACCTTTTCGGGAATCCCGGAATCGCACGTCTTCCCTTCGGCTGTGTCCAGGACTCTTGAGCCTCTGCTCCCGAGAGTATAAGCAATATACCGTATGTTCGGATATGCGTCTGCAACGTCCCTCAGAAAATCGCCGGAACCGGATCCGATCAGTCCAAAATCGTATAGAACGTGTCCTTCCTCATCACTGATCTTGACCAGGCTGCATTTTTCCATGCACAGAGAGAGCGAATCTGAATCGTAACAGTCTTTTCTTATGTTGATGTCACATACGGTATTCGGAAAACTGACGCAGTCGAGCAGAGTTCGGAGCGTGTTTCTGGATACGTTACCCCTCTGGCAAAGAGTATTGAAATAGAATACGTCGGCCTTGAGTTCCGCAAGTCTTTCGACACACTCTCTGTCCAGTTCAATGTTGTCGTAGGCGGTGTCACTTATAACATCGAAAACCGGTATGCCTTCCCCGTCAAGAGTCACGATGCAGGCACCGGTCTTTTTGCTGTTTTTTACTATGAAGTCCGTCATGATACCGTGACGTTTCGCTTCACTGAGCGCCTCATCTCCGAGATCATCATTCCCGACGGCGCTAATGAAATATGTCTCCGCTCCAAGATGAGCAAGATGCGCGGCATAATTGAAGGCGGCGCCGCCGATGACTTTTTCTTCAGGATATATGTCCCATATGGTCTCACCGTATACGATTGCTCTCATTTTGCTTATGCCTTTCATTCTGCTGAAGGAGTAATGCAGTCCGCATACGGAAGATCAAGATAATAGCCTTTCGATATGCTGAAGATCTTTCCGTCGATCATTTCAAGGTAAGGGTTTTCCGAATCTATTGAAAACGCATAAGACGGTGAATACCATATCACACTGCCGTCTTCATTTTTCACTGCGAAAAAGTCCCCGCCGGAACTCATAAGAACATCGTCCGCATTACTGCCGATATTCACATGAAAAACGATTCGCCTGACTTCTGTTCCTTCGTCGGGAGAATCGAATAATTCGATCCCATCAGGCTGGATCTCTTTCGATGCGACGATTCTGAAAGGCATCCACACGCCCGTGCCGTAATAACCTCCCAGGCCCTCGATCTCAGAACCGTTCGACAGTTCGTCAGGGATAGTTATGACCGTATTGTCGGGATCACCGTCCCAGTAACAGTAACTTGCGAACGCTCTGGTCCCAAGCCTGCTGACGAAATACTCGACGCCGTTTTCGACTGTCGTATTTGAACTGTCATAAAACGTGCAACCGGACGCGAAAATAAAAGATGCGGAAACAATAACGAGAATAAACAGACAGAAGACAGATCTTTTCATATCTTTAACCGATCCATTAAAATAATTTGGGTGTTTATAATGCAGCAA
Organism: Clostridia bacterium; assembly: GCA_017959065.1. Lineage (GTDB taxonomy): Bacteria > Bacillota > Clostridia > Oscillospirales > CAG-272 > RGIG2161. The sequence continues at coordinate 6,256 of JAGDBK010000042.1, forward strand.
TATACCAGAACGAACAGACTGTTCAGATAAAGCTCGGACCTATTCTATCACATAAAACTGTTTAAAACAGATCTTATTTGATAATTTATATGTTATATTCTATTTTATATTATGCTTGCATCCGATAACATGCTATGTTAAGATATAATCATAGAGGTCTATACCATTCAGGAAAATAATAATATGTTAAGGGAGACGTCGAAATGTTTTGTACAAAATGCGGCTACCCACTTGAAAAAGGACTCAGATTCTGCAAAATGTGCGGAGAACCCGTGAAAACCTGGCAGCAGGATTCCAATGCTTTACGGCCTGAAACCAAAAAAGCTTCTTTCTGTACCAACTGCGGCAGACCGCTAAAAAGCGAAATGGTTGTCTGCGATCTTTGCGGATCACCAGTAAGATTTGTTCCCGTTCTGCCCGAGTCTAAGATCGAACTACGAATATGCGGCAAATGCGGAAGACCTATCAAAAACGGAATGAAATTCTGTACTTTGTGCGGAGCTGCATACGAAGAGCATCCTGTAGTTAAAGAAATACCCGTCAATGATGCGGTTACCGAGGACCTTTCTGATGCCGCTGAACAGACTCAGACGGCCGCTGAGACCACTGTCGAGGAAGTTAAGGATCAGACCTCCCAGATCGAAAGAACGATTCCTGATACTGTTGAGCACGTATCCGAGAATATATCTGACTCCGGTAAACAGGTTCAGGACGCTGCAGATGACGCATTCGAGGAAGTTAAGGGTCAGGCTTTCCAGATCGAGGAATCTGTTTCCGATACTGTCGAGAGTGTATCTGAAGACATCTCTGACGCCGCCGAGCAGGCTCAAGATGCCGTCGAAAACACATTAGACGACGTACAGGATCAGGCTTCTCAGGTCGAGGATACCGTTTCCGATACTGTTGAGAGTGTCTCCGAGAACATCTCAGACGCTGCAGAACAGGCTCAGGATGCCGCTGAAAACGCATTTGAGGAAGTTAAGGACCAGGCCTCTCAGATTGAAGAATCGGTTTCCGATACTGTCGAGAGTGTATCTGAAGACATTTCTGACGCTGCAGAACAGGCTCAGGACGTCGCCGAAAACGTAATTGAAGAGGTTAATGATCAGGCCAATCAGATAGATGATGCCGTTTCCGATAAAGTTGAGAGTGTATCTGAAGACATCTCTGACGCTGCAGAACAGGCTCAGGACGCCGCCGAAAACGTAATTGAAGAAGTTAAGGACCAGGCCTCTCAGATCGAAGAATCGGTTTCCGATACTGTCGAGAGCGTATCAGAAAACATCTCCGATGCCGCCGGACAGGCTCAGGACGCCGCTGAAAACGCATTTGAGGAAGTTAAGGACCAGGCCTCTCAGATCGAAGAATCGGTTTCCGATACTGTCGAGAGCGTATCCGAGAACATATCCGACGTTGCCGAACAGGCTCAGGACACCGCCGAAAACGCATTTGAGGAAGTTAAGGATCAGGCTTCTCAGATCGAAGAATCGGTTTCCGATACTGTCGAGAGTGTATCCGAGAACATCTCCGATGCTGCCGGACAGGTTCAGGACGCCGCTGAAAACGCATTAGAAGACGTCCAGGATCAGGCATCTCAAGTCAAGGAATCGGTTTCCGATACTGTCGAGAGTGTATCCGAGAACATCTCAAACGCTGCCGGACAGGCTCAGGACGCCGCGGAGAACGCCTTTGAAGATGCAAAAGACGAAGTCGCGATATCTGCTGTAAACGCTGCTGGAACAATCAATGCTGAAGCAGCTGCTGAACTGTCGGGACTGTCTGATGCTGCTGAAGAAATAAAAGAGAATGCTGAGGAGCAAATCCAGGAAGTCAGAAAGCTGTTCTGTTCCAATTGCGGGAAACAGGTCGACCCGGACAGCAACTTCTGTGAATTCTGCGGTGCAAAGCTGATCAAATAAACCGGATCTATTTAGATCTATATAATCGAATGAGCCCCTGACTTTACTGCTTCAAAAGTCAGGGGCTCTCCATTTATCAGCGGCTCAGCAAGAAGACTCCGACCTCTAAAGGTGGGAGATGAATTGCGGAAAAGAGCCGCTTATAGTTTTTGATGAAAGATTATTTGCACAATGGATCGACTAACCTGTATTATGGCTGGTAATCCAAAAAGAATATGTAATATTCTTGCTTATTGCACTTCCGAATGGTATACTGTTTCTGATAGAATGAGTTTTCTGGGAAAGGAAGTGAAATAGATGAAAATGGAACGCAGAAACCGAATCGACGGATCCACCGACA
>JAGDBK010000043.1 GCA_017959065.1 Clostridia bacterium
AATCCGGATCGGGCAGACAAAAAAACGACGGGCACCGTTCTGAGCGAAAAAGCCTTTGACGGCCTTTATGATCTTTCGATGCTCTCCGTCCCGCCGGAAAAAGAAAAATATCTGAGGGAAAAGGGCGAATTCGAAAAAGCTCTTTCGCTGATCCAGCTGCTTGATGATGAACCGGACATGCTCATGACCGAAGTTTCCGGAATATGCCATGCAAGGGATGACGAACCGGTGCCCTCTCTCTCCAGGGAAAGTCTGACATGCAGCGCCTGCCGGACCGACGGCAGATTCATCATCGTTAAAGGCGTTATCGACAAATCTGAAGGAGGTACCGCCGGTGAGACCGAATGATCTGCCTCTTTATGAGCTTTCCGCCATGCTGTCCTCTGGCGAACTGTCATCAGAGCACCTGACCATGTGCTGCCTCGAAACGGCTGACAGGACCGACGATTCCGTCGGGGCGTTTCTGACTTTATGCAGGGACGATGCGCTCCGTTCGGCCCGTGAAGCGGACCGTCTTATATCTTCCGGCAAAGGCATGGCCCTTACGGGGATCCCTTTTGCGATCAAGGACAACATATGCACCGAAGGAATAAGGACCACCTGCGCCTCAAAGCTCCTGTCCGGTTATATTCCGCCTTACAGCGCGACAGCTGTCCGTTCACTTGAAAACGTATGCGCGGTTATGCTCGGCAAGACCAACATGGATGAATTCGGAATGGGCTCTTCATGTGAAAACTCCGCTTTCCGCCCTGTGCAGAATCCGATCGCTCCCGGCCGCGTTCCCGGCGGAAGCTCGGGCGGTTCAGCGGCGGCGGTCGCTTCAGGAATGGCATGCTTTGCGCTCGGATCAGATACCGGGGGTTCAGTGCGGCAGCCCGCCGCGTTCTGCTCCGTCGTCGGACTGAAGCCGACCTACGGAAGAGTCTCAAGATACGGGCTGGTACCTTTCGCGTCATCGATGGATACGATAGGCCCGATCACGCGCGATGTCAGATCGAACGCGATTGTCTTTGAAGCGATCTCCGGACACGACCCGATGGATATGACCTCATCTTCCGAGGCGGCGGAGACTGTTTCCGGCTCTCTTGATAATTCGGATATACGCGGGCTCAGGATAGCGATCCCCGACATGGGCGCGACGGGGACGGGGCTTAGCGAATGTGTCGAAAAAGCCGTGCTGGATGCTGCGTCGGTTTTCGAATCCCTCGGGGCAAAGTGCGTTGAGACGGTCCTGCCGTTCGATATAAGGACCCTGGCAGCATACTACGCGATCTCGGCGGCAGAAGCCTCTTCGAACCTGGCACGGTTCGACGGGATCAGATACGGTTCCGATGCGCCGCAAAACGGCGAGCTTGACGTAAGACAGTTTCGAAGCCTCGGTTTCGGGACCGAGGTGCAGAGAAGGATAATTCTCGGAACTTATGTTCTTTCTTCCGGCTACGGAAGAGATCTCTACTCCAAATCGCTCTCAAGGAGAGAATACGTCCGTTCTGCTTTCAGAGCGGCGTTTTCCGAGTATGACCTCATCCTTTCCCCTGTCACCCCTGATCCTCCCCCGCCTCTCGGAAGATTCAAGGCTTCACCCTCCGAAATGTATTATCAGGATGTATTTACGGTTCCCGCGAATCTTGCTGGACTTCCGGCGATATCAGTCCCTGCGGGGAGAGACAGTAGCTCCGGTCTCCCGGTCGGAATCCAGCTGACGGCGCCTCATTTCGCAGAATCCCTGCTTTACAGAGCTGCATACCTGTTTGAGAAGGAGATCTCCGATGGAAAAAGCCGGAAATGATTACGAAGCCGTAGTCGGGCTGGAGATACACTGTGAACTCAGCACAAAGACAAAAGCATTCTGTTCCTGTGAATCCGCTTTCGGCGGAGAGCCGAATTCAAGATGCTGTCCGGTGTGTTTCGGTCTGCCGGGAGCCTTGCCGGCGCTGAACATGAAAGCCGCGGAATTCGCAGTCCGCGCCGGCGTTGCCCTGAACTGCAGAATATCCAGAATATCCTCCTTTGACAGGAAGAACTATTTTTATCCGGATCTGCCCAAAGGTTATCAGATAACTCAGCAGAGGAATCCCATTTGCAGGGACGGATTCATAGACATACAGTCATCAGGAGCAAAAAAGCGTATCCGGATAGAGCGGATCCATCTTGAAGAGGATGCGGGAAAACTCATCCACAGAGACGGTGAGACGCTCATAGACTACAACAGGGCGGGAGTGCCTCTGATCGAGATAGTTACCAAGCCCGATATATCTTCCGCACGGGAAGCTCAGGATTTCGTCAGAAAACTGCGTTCGATCATACTATGCACGGCTATTTCCGACTGCAGGATGAACGAAGGTTCCCTAAGGGTCGACGTGAATATCTCGGTGAAAAGAAAGACCGATGCCGAGCTGGGCGTAAGAACGGAGATAAAGAACCTCAATTCCGTAAACGCCATCGGGAAGGCGATCGAAAGCGAATTCTCGCGTCAGGTCAGCCTTGTCTCGAAAGGCATCCCCCTGTCGCGGGAAACGATGCGCTTCGACCCGGTTTCAAAATCCACCCTGACCATGCGTTCCAAGGAATCATACAATGACTACAGATATTTTGCCGAACCGGACATCCCGCCTCTGGTCCTGTCCGAAGAATTCATAAGCTGCGTTGAACAGTCCATGCCGGAACTTCCGGAAAGGAAAGCGGAAAGATATGTCTCCGTCTTCGGGATATCCGAAGACAGCGCATTCCTGATATCCGGCAACAACGATGCGTCGGCATATTTTGAAAAAGCCGCCGAAAGCTGTTCCTATCTCAAAACACTTTCAAATATGATCACAAGCACCCTGTTCCCCGCATTCGGAGATGACGGCACCGACATGAGCAGGCTCCCTGAGCCTGAACACTTGTCGGAGATCGCAGATCTTTCAGGAACCGGCACGATCAACAGTTTGACCGCGAAGAAGCTCATGGAATTGTCAGCAAAAGAAAAAAAGTCTCCGCGTGAGATCGTGGAGAGAGACTGTCTAGCGGTGATCAGAGACAGGGACAGGATAAAAAAGCTGATCGGAGCCGCATTATCCGAAATGCCTAAAGCGAAATCCGATTATCTTCGCGGGAAGAAGGCGGCGCTGAAGAGCATCGTCGGAAGGGCCATGTTTCTCTCGGGAGGCCTGGCTGATCCCGAGTTGCTGAACGAGGAAGCCGAAAACCAGCTCGCAGAAAAAGAATAAGTCCCGTTCCCGGGACTGGATATTATTTTGATATTATTGTGCCGGACCGGCATACGAGCTGCATATCACGAACAGGGCTCCCTTTTCGACGCTTACCGATATCTCCGCTCCGGGAAATGCCGGCTCATTACTGACCGCATACTGCCATGTCCGCTCTATCACGGCATCTTTGAGCGGGTATTTGCCTCCGGTTACGGAAACGCCTATTGCCTCCGGGTCCGCGCTCACAAGCGAAAAATACCTGTAGTTCCCGCACCGGAACGACATACTGCCGTCCCTGAGAAACCTTACCTCGTTCTCCCCGTTGCATATAACGGCTACGATACCCTTCGAATCAAGATATTCAAGCAAAAACAGATTTGAAAGCGAATGATCGACCCTGCCTCCAAGTCCGCCGATCACCGTTATTTCCGTGCACCCGCGGGACAGGGCGATTTCCACCGCCATCATTGTGTCTGTAAAGTCTTTCTCGGCTTTCACGCGGACTGTTTCGATGCCCGAAGCGGCGGAAATCCGGTGAATGGAATCCATGTCTCCCACAAGCAGATCGGGAGTGACGCCGCATCTCGCAGCCAGATCATACCCGCTGTCAGCCGCTATCACAAGATCTCCCGCTTCCGGCACGGGCAGCCCAGCCGTACCGGTAACGCCTCCGGAAAAAACAAATGCCCTTTTCAGCTTCTCTTCTCCCATGGCTTCCTCTTTTTCATCTCTGAATAGATCGCCTTGTAGCTCTCGTGCCTGCTTTGAGGGATGATGCCATCCTCAACCGCCTTCAGAATGCTGCACCCCTCTTCTTTAAGATGGGTGCATTTCTTATATCTGCATGTCCCGAGATAATCTCTGAACTCTCTGAAGTTTTCCGGCAGTTCACCGATCTCAAAGAAATCGAACTCAATAAAATCCAGCGCGCTGAACCCGGGAGTATCGGCCAGAAATCCGCGGCATTCCGGAAATCCCATTTCATCAAGCGGATACAGTTCCACCGCCCTGGTCGTATGCCTTCCCCGTCCGGTCCTTTCGCTCACGGTACCGGTCTTCAGAATATCTGTCGTGAAAAGCGCGTTTATCACCGTGCTTTTCCCTACGCCCGACGCACCCGAAAATGCTGATATACCGTTTCCGGCGCTGTTCCGGATGTACTCTTTGAGTTCTTCCGTCCCGCGCCCGCCTTTCCCCGTGACGAATACGGAAAAGCCAGCGCGCAGATAAATGTTTCTGAGCTTATCGGCTTCGTCCGGATCAAGATCGGATTTGGTCACCACTATGACAGGCTCGATCCCATTGTGCTCAAGACTCGAGATGAGCTTGTCGGCCGTCTGGAGCACAGTCGCCGGCCTGGCCGCAGAAAGAGTGACGAACATAGTATCGAGGTTTGCCACAGACGGACGGATCAGAAGGCTCCTGCGGTCCACTATTTCGGTGATGACAGACGAGGAGTCCCATGAATTCTCGCATTCGATCAGGACATTATCACCCGGTTCCGGCGAGATATCATTGTGTCTGAACAATCCGCGGGCCCTGCACTTTATGTCTCCCGCCCCGCCGCTGTCACGGACCGTATACAGACCGCCGACGCATTTCAGGACGATGCCCCTGCTCTTTACCATAACCGTACTGCTCTATTCCTTGTATTCCGGGCCGCCGCTTATCACGAAATCAACGGAAGTTGTCCCTTTGAGAACGTTGGTCGAAGGTGCGAGACTCTGCTCAAGGATCGTTCCCTCCGCTTTCTGTGACTGCCTGTATGTCGTGTTCCCGAGCGAGAGCCCCGCCTCGGTCAGGCTTTCCATTGCCATGCTCTCGGACATGCCCACAAAATCGGGGACGAGAGTATACTCGATCTTCTGGCCCTGGCTGACGTGGATCGTGACCACGGTGTCCGGTGTGCTCTCAAGCACCGTTCCCGCAGGGGGATCTGTGCTTATGACATAGTCGACCAGTATCGTATCATGGTATTCCTTCTCGACAGACACCGTGACTCCGAGAGCTTTGAGCTTGTTCTGGACCTCTCGGTAATCCTGGATGGTATAGTCGTCAAGTTTAAACGTCTTAACCCCGTTGCTGATCGTTATGGTTATGTCGCACTTGGCCTGCTCGTTTGCGAGCTTTCTCTTTTCTCCGGGAGCCGGAGTCTGGGATATTATCTGGTTTTTCGGTATCTCGTTGTTATACTCGTATTTTTCGATGACTCTGTAGCTTTCGCCTTCCAGTCTGGATTTCAGCTCCTCCGTGTACATCTGCCCCTGGACTGATATGACTTCGATTTCGCGTGAAACGTTGCTGTCGCTCTCCTCGCTGAGCATCTTGGATATGATTATGGTGCCGGTCGTGATAAGGACGACCAGGAACGCCGCCGCCACGCCGATGATTATCGGGAACATGGAACTGCTCGTCTTTGACCCCGACTCGTCTTCCTTTGACTGGTTACTCTTGAAAACGATGTTCGGGTTTGACTTGATCTTAAGAAGCTGCTTAAGCATCTGGCCGGCGCTCTGAAAACGAAGATCCGGATCCTTTTCCATGGCGATCTCGATGAACTGCTCAAGGCTCCTCGGCACCGCCGGATTGATATTTCTCAAAGGTTCCGCCTTGTCATTTATCTGCATAAGGGCTACGGAAACCGGACTGTCCGCGACGAAAGGCAGTTTCCCCGCCAGCATCTCGTACATGAGCACGCCAAGAGAATACAGGTCGCTCCGCGGATCGGTCTTTTTCCCGCCGGCCTGTTCGGGACTGATGTAGTAAACCGTACCGATCGCCTTGTCTGTCATGGTCACTGTTTCGGCGTTCGGCAGTTTTGCTATTCCGAAGTCAGTCACTTTGATCCTGCCGTTTTCAAGCAGCATAATATTCTGAGGCTTGATGTCGCGGTGGATTATGCCCTTTGAATGCGCATGGTCGAGCGCTTTGAGTATCTGTTCCGAGAATGCGAACGTCTCCTTGACGGAAAGCTGTCCCTTCTGATCCATATAACTCTTCAGGGTTATCCCGTTGATATGCTCCATTACGATATATTTCAGGTTTTCTTTCACCGAAACATCGTATATGCTGACGATATTGGGATGCGACAACATCGAAACGGCTCTTGATTCGTTTATGAATCTCTTAACTGCCTGGGCATCCTTTGAAAACTCGTCCCTGAGTATCTTGACGGCTACGGTCCTCTTCTGAATAAGATCGTTTGCCTCAAATACGACAGCCATCCCGCCGACTCCGATGGTCTTGACTATCTTGTACCTGTTGTCCAGGATCTGTCCTATGTATTTAGAGAGTGTATCCATCAGTTCAAATCCGGGGTATGTCCCCGAAACTCCTCTTCATTTATTATTTGCGGGTATCGTCTCTGCCTGTATCCGTTTACACATACGGCTTGATTATCACTGCCGTGATGTTGTCGCTTCCGCTCTTTTCGTTCGCGGCGGCAATAAGCTTCTCAGCCTGTTTTTCAAGGCTGCCCCCTCCGATGAGGATCCTGTGGATCTCGCTCTCCTCCAGCGGACCGCTGAGTCCGTCTGTACAGATAAGCATCTCCGTTTCCTTCTGCTTTTTCTTCAGGATCGAAACTGTAGAAATGTCGGTCTCCAGATTTTTCTCAATTCCGACCGCCCTTATAATGATATTCCTGTTCGGGGCGGTCTTTGCCTCTTTTTCTGTCATTACCCCCATATCCACGAGGTACTGGACATAAGAGTGATCGTGTGTGACCTGTTCTATATGATCTTTGTCGGCAAGATATACTCTGCTGTCCCCGACGTTGGCGACATAAGCACGTCCGGACCAGAAAAGCACGGCTGCAAGAGTTGTGCCCATGCCGCTCAGTTCTCTTTCTTCTAGAGATCTTTCGTAAACGCTCTCATTTGCCGCAGACGCGGAGTCCGAAAGTATTCTGGCTATATCCGCTCCAGTCATTTTCTCCTGATCGGTACCGTTCAAAGCTCCGGTCACCCGATCCGTGAATACAGACGCCGCCAGAGATGACGCCTCCTTGCCTCCGTTGGCTCCTCCCATTCCGTCGCACACTACGGCGAGAAGAGCTTCTCCGGGAAGTTCCGTGATCAAAAAAGTGTCCTGATTGTTGCTTCGCTTTTTCCCTATATCGCTTTTCCCGTAATAACCGATCATAGACAATTCCGGGGCCGGGCCTGTCCTGCTCCGACGCTTTCCTTTCTTCTGATTCTTATTCGTTCCATATTACCGGGCTTTCAGTTTTCTTTTTCATTCTGCGCGATCCTGCTGCGATTCGCGTCTCAGCTGGCCGCAGGAAGCATTGATATCCGCTCCGAGATGTCTTCTCAGCGTGGCATTGATCCCGAGCTTTATCAGCTCGTTTTTGAATCTTTCCGCATCCGCCGCGTTCGAGCGTCTGAACGGCTTGTCCTTCACATTGTTGACCGGGATCAGATTGACATGCACGGGGTACATTTTCCCGCCTTCGGAAAAGTACTTCCCGAACAGGGATGCCAGAAGCCTGGCATCCGGGGATGAATCGTTGAACCCGTCGATCAGCGTATATTCAAAAGATATCCGCCTTCCGCTCTTTTCGAAATAGTCACGGCATGCCGTCATCAGTTCTTCAAGCGGATATCTGCGGTTCACCGGCATTATCTCCGAACGCCTTTCATTGTCCGGCGCGTGAAGAGAAATCGAAAGGGTAACCGGCAGTTCCTCGCCCGCCAGTCTGTATATCATCGGAACGATTCCGCATGTTGAAAGCGAGATGTGACGGTATCCGATGTTAAGTCCGTTCTTCTGATTGGCAAGCCTCAGGAATCTGACGGATTCTTCATAATTGTCCAGCGGCTCTCCGATACCCATCATGACGACATTCGATATCCGTTCTCCGATATCGTTCGAGGCTGCGATGACCTGGCCGACCATTTCCGAAGCCGAAAGGTCTCTGACCTTGCCGCCGATGGTGGACGCACAGAATCTGCAGCCCATCGGACATCCGACTTCTGTAGAGATACATATGCTCAATCCGTGCTTGTACCTCATGACGACGCTTTCAACGGTCTCTCCGTCAAATAGTCTGAACAGATATTTGACAGTACCGTCTGAGGCGGATACGAGTTTCCGTTCCGTCGACGGTAGCTTGAAAACTGTCTCGTTCTTCAGTTTTTCTCTGAACGCCGAGGGAAGATTGCTCATTCCGTCCGGGCCTGTTCCCTTGAAAAGCCAGTCCGATATCTGTCTCCCTCTGTATGCAGGCTCTCCGAATGACACAGCTAATTCCTCAAGCTCCGAAGGATAGAGCCTCAGCAAGTCTGTTTTGTCCATAAAATCACCTGATAGGTTAATTCGCCCTCTTCATTCCGGCGATGAAAAATCCGTCTGTAGTTTCGGACGGAAAAATCGTAAGTCTTCCCCCGGATGATGAATAACTCCCGAAACTGAAATCAAACGGTTTGAAATCTCTGGCTTTGGAAAGGAATTCCTCCACAACCTCGTCGTTCTCCCGGCGTCTCAGCGTACAGGTGGAATAGACAAGCGTCCCTCCCGGCTTGACGTATCTCGAAGAAGTCTCAAGAATCTGTTCCTGTATTGAAGGAAGTCTTGCGAATTCATCCCGGTCCTTATATCTGATCTCGGGTTTCTTGGCTATAACACCCAGCCCCGAACAAGGCACGTCGCATATTACCCGGTCTGCGGATGATACAAGTCCGGGGTCGTATTCCCTCGCGTCCTGCAGACGGGTCTCGATTATTCCGATCCTCAGTCTGGCAGCCCCTTCACTGACAAGCGAAAGCTTGTTTCCGTGTATGTCCGATGAAATTATCCGTCCTCTGTTCTCCATAAGCATCGCAGCTGAAAAACTCTTGCCCCCGGGACAGGCGCAAACATCAAGAACGGTCTCCCCGGGCTGCGGTGAAAGCGCTTTTACGCACAACTGAGACGCGCAGTCCTGAACGAAAGCCCTTCCTTCAGATACAGGCGCCATTTCGCCGACCGGACCGGATGAACCGAGTCTGACGGCCTCACCGCACCATTCGATCTCCCTGCATTCGGCTCCGGCTGACCTCAGTTCCGCCATAAGCGAATCCCTGTCTGTGACCAGTGTGTTCGTTCTGAGCGTAACGCACGGTTTCGAACATGCCAAAGCCGCGATCGACTCCGCTGCTTTCCGCCCGTAATCCTCCGTCCAGCTCCCGAGCATCCACTCCGGGACCGAATACCTGTACGATAGAAGAGCGTTTCCGGAAAGACCCACTTTCCCGGGGTCGAACCTTCCCGGATCCCTTAGATACGCTCTCAGCACCGCGTTGACATACTGTCCGGCGCTTTTTCCGGCCATTTCGACCGACGTCGATACCGCCGCGTAATCCGGGACCCTGTCCATGTATCTCAGCTGGTACAGTCCGACGCGCATTATCTCCATCACGCGCTGATCGATCCTGTCCGCGGGTCTGGACGATAGTCCGGAAATGATCGCGTCAAGCGTAATCCTTCTTTCGATCACGCCGTAGTAGAGCGCCGTGAAAAAAGCAGCGTCCTTTTCCGAAAAACCGTGTTTTTTTATTGAAGAATCAAGTTCAAGATTGGAAAATTTCGATCCGTTGAAAGTCCGTATGAGCGAGTTGACAGCAGCTGCCCTGACTTTAGTGTCCGGTTTTGTCATTCCCATGAGAGGACCACTCCCGCCAGATCCCTGTGTCCCCTGGCAAATTCGGAGGAGCTCATTTTTCTCTTTCCCTCCGGGATGACCTCAAGGAGATCTATCGTCCCTTCTCCGCACGCTACGGTTATCCCGTTATCTCCCGCGCTGAGGATCTCTCCCTCCTTTGCACCGGTCGATATGCTGCGAGATTCTGCTGCCGATACTATCTTGATCTGTTTTCCGTTCAGTCTGGTGACGGCGCAAGGCATCGGTGACATGGCGCGGATCTGCAGAACGATCTCCTTTGCGGATTTTGAAAAATCGATCACCGCATCGGTCTTCTCGATCTTAGAAGCGTATGTGATCCCTTCCTCCGGCTGAGGATATCTCACCAGAGTACCGTTTTTGATCCTTCTGACCGTTTCTGAAAGCGCCTTTACCCCTGCATCCGCAAGCTTGTCGTGAAGGGAACCGAAATCGTCATCCGGCAGAATCTCCACCGTTTCCCTAACGAGCATGTCCCCGGTATCCAGACCTGCATCCATCATCATAGTCGTGACCCCGGTCAGAGAATCACCGGCCATTATTGCCCTCTGGATAGGCGCAGCGCCCCTCCACCTCGGCAGAAGCGAAGCGTGCACGTTCACTGCCCCGAACTTCGGATAATCCAGGACATACTGCGGCAGTATCTTCCCGTATGCGACGACGACTATCAGTTCCGGAGCGATCTTTTCGATCAGTTCCTCCGCAGCGCCGTCTCTCAGAGTGGGCGGGGTATGACACGGGATTCCTCTGGCAGCGGCCGCCACCTCCACAGGTGACGCCGTGACGCAGTGTCCCCTTCCTTTCGGCTTGCCGGGCTGTGTAAAGACCGCAGCGACATCTTCTGTATCCGCCAGACTCTCAAGAATGCGGACTGCAAAGTCTGGCGTGCCCATAAACAGTATTCTCAATTCATTCCACCTCATCGGGATCAAGCATCCTGATGGCGCAGTCCGTGAACAGTTTCCCGTCCAGATGATCCAGCTCGTGGCAGATCGCGCGCGCCAGCAGTCCCTCTCCCGTCAGTTCGAAAGTCCGTCCGTCAATCCCGGTCGCTCTGACGGTGACCTTTGCCGGACGCTCCGTGATCCCCCACTTACCCGGTATGGAAAGACACCCTTCCGCTTCATTCTGACTGCCGGAGGAAGATATTATCTCCGGATTGATCATTTTGTATATTATTCCGGGTTCGGTCTCTATTATGACCACGCGCTTCAGCACTCCGACCTGCGGAGCGGCAAGTCCGCATCCGTCCGCCTTATGAAGAGTATCGACCATATCTTCGATCAGAGTCGTGATCCTTGGCGTGATCACGTCCACCTCGCGCGAACTCCGTCTGAGGATCGGGTCGCCTTCTTTTCTTATATTCAGTATTGCCATTGCTGATATCTCCTTGTCCTGGAGTCCGTCAAATGCTCGAAGGGTTGATGTCCATCGAGATGCTCACGGTTTTCGGCAGAGACTGCGGAAGTTCTCTCATGATCTTTGACAGAAGTTCTCTCGTTCTCTTCCCGAGTCTGCATTTGAGGACCATTCTGATCCTGAATTTTTCGTCCATTTTATATACCGGAGCCTCGAAAGGCCCGAATGCTATCACGGGAGTATCCGTGAAATCCGTTCTTACCATCTTTGAGACCGCTTCGGCAGCCGGACCCACCGCACAGTTCAGTTCGGTTTCATCCGTCCCCGTGAACGTAAGCAGCACCATGTCGCAGAACGGAGGAAACAGATAGCTTTTTCTGACCGCTATCTCCTTTTCGTAGAAAGCCTCGTAATCCTGGTTGCATGCGAGAGATATGATCTCGTTGTCTGGCATATGCGTCTGGATTATCGCCTCTCCTGGATGTTCTCCGCGGCCTGCGCGTCCGACTACCTGCGTTATCATTGAGAAGGTCCTCTCGCCCGCCCTGTAGTCGCCGTAATGAAGCATACTGTCGGCATCGATGACGCCGACAAGCGTCACATTCGGAAAATCATGCCCCTTGGCGACCATCTGGGTTCCGAGAAGGATACCGGCTTCTTCCCTTTTGAATCTGCCAAGCAGGTCTTCGTAGGAAAACTTGGCACCTGTGGTGTCGTTGTCCATTCTCAGCACACCTGCGGAAGGAAAAAGACTGTTCAGTTCTCTTTCGACCATCTGGGTGCCGTACCCGATGAAAGCCATATGATCAGAACCACACGAGGGACAGAGCACAGGTACCTCCTGTCTGTATCCGCAGTAATGGCAGATCAGGTATCCTTTCCCGGATCTGGAGGCCGCATCCTCGCCAACCCTGACTCCCGCCTTCGCGTGGAAAGTGAGCGATACGCTGCAGTTCGGGCACTCTATAACCTCACCGCACATGCGGCACATCTCAAAGTTGCTGTAACCTCTGCGGTTAAGGAACAGTATGGACTGATGACCCTCTTTCCCTGCATTTCCGATCGCCGCCATCATTTCTCCGCTGAGTGGGGAAAGATTTCCCGCAGATGCTTCACGGCGCATGTCCACGACCCTGATCTCCGGCAGTTTCGCGTTCCCGTATCTGCCCTTAAGGGTTATCAGGCTGTACTTCCCCTGTTTTGCCCTGTAAAATGAATCCAATGACGGAGTTGCGGAAGCCATGAGCAGAAGCGCGTTGTTTTCCGAAACTCTGAACCTTGCGACATCTCTTGCGTGATATTTAGGACTGGTGTCTGATTTGTACGTATGCTCCTGCTCCTCGTCGATGACTATCATCCCGATGTTCTTCAGCGGAGCAAATACCGCGCTGCGGGTCCCGATAACGACATCGCTGCCGCCGGATGCGATCTTTCTGTAAGCATCGAATCTCTCCCCCGCGGAGAGCGATGAATGGATCACAGAGACTCTGTCACCATAGTATCCGCAGAAAAAATCCACTGTCTGCGGGGTCAGCGAGATCTCAGGCACGAGGATGATGACCTTTCTGCCGTCCTGCAGGACCCTGTCCACCATGGCTTTGATCACCCTGGTCTTGCCGCTTCCTGTAATGCCGTACAGAAGAGCCGTCCTTGGCTCTCCGGACAAATACAGGTCCTCGATCTCCCCGAAAGCCTTTTTCTGCTCGTCGCTCAGGACGTTTTCATCCGGCTTGCGGTTCCCCCTCATTGAATAGGGATCCCTGAAGAATTCCTCTGAGTGCTCCGTGATAATGTTTTTGGCACAAAGGTTAAGAAGCTGGTTCCTGGTCGCATCCAGCTGCCTGCGCAGTTCGTCTTCGCCGGCCTTTCCGTTGTTCAGGATATACCCGACTATTGCCCTCTGTCTGGCGGACCTGAGAACATGCGAGATGCCGGAGGCCATATCCGATGCCTCGCTTTCGGACACATTCAGAGTATAGTACCTTGCTGTCCTGGTGTTTGATGATTCGCTGACTTCATAATCCTCCGCGACCAGGCCGGCCTTCCTCATCCTGCGCAGGGAATCCTGCACCCCGGGTCCGAACTCTCTGAGGAGAGCGGTGAGCGGGGTACTGCCGTTGCTTCTGAGGAATCCGAAAACATGACTGTCTTCAGATGTCTCCCCTGTGTATTCTTCCGCGCGCGCCGTCCATATCTCCTTCAGAGAGGAAAAGGCTGCCCCAGGCAAAACCGTCCGTACCGCGTCTCCGAAGGAACACACTGTAGCGCTGCATAAAAACGAGCACAGCCCGAGCTGCTCCTCACTGAGAGCAAACCGCTCCTGAGTAACCGACAGCACGGGCTTCAATTCTTTTTTTCTGCCGTCTGCGGCAGCATATTCAGCCTCGTCTGATCCGCCGACGACGACTGCAAGATGACGGCGGTCTCCTCTTCCGAACGGAACAGTGACAAAGCTTCCGACTTCGACCGAATCCGCAAGCGGATCCGGAAGCAGATACCTGTATTCCGAGTCCGCAGCAAACGGGGCGTCAAGAATCCGCACTTTAACCGAAGCTTTCCTCATTGCCTACCGCGGCCTTAGCCGTCCTTTCAAATAATGACCTCAGTCGTTTACCGTTGCTCTCTTTTCTGTATCCGGCACGGTGGACTCGACTATCCTGTACTCACCGCTGACGAGACGGTTTATAGCCGTCTTGACGGCTTTTTCGTCCCTGTACTCCTGACGGATGAGCGACGAGAGCGTCTTGTCCGTCTCCTTGTTTGCAATCAGACGTTCAGCTTTCTCCCTTTGAGCGACATACTCGTCTGTGATCATCCTGGCGCATTTCGCCGTGGAGATCACGAGCATATACCTGTTGTGCTTGCCGTCCTGAGAAAGATCTTCTATTGAGGGATAAATCATTGTTTTTCACTCTTCCTTTCGATATCCTGATCTGATTCTTCTATCACATTCTGACCGTTTGCGCCGAAAAACTTTTCGGCGAAGTCAGGATTGTTTGATACCCTGTATTTTTCAGAATCCATTCCTGAGATGATGCCTCTGACCGCCTCCGACGCCTCTTCTGGGGCGCCGTCTCTGTTTACGACGATATAATCGAATAAACCGAGGCATGCCAGTTCCTTTTTCGATGTCTCAAGCCTTTTTTCAATGGACTCCTCTGTCTCCGTCCCGCGTCCCCTGAGTCTGGCTTCCAGAGATCTGAAGTCCGGGGGAACAATCATGATCATCGTCGCATCCGGGAACTGCCTTCTGATGTTCGACGCACCGTTGACCTCGATTTCAAGGATGAATATCTTCCCTTTTCTGAGCGCTTTTTTCAGTTCATCCGCAGGCGTGCCGTAATAGTTGCCGCAGTACTCTGTGTATTCGATCATCCGTCCGCAGCTGATCCGCTTTTCGAATTCGCGCCGGGTAATGAAATAGTAATTGACTCCGTCGATCTCCCCGGGCCTCGGCGCCCTTGTCGTCGCCGAGACAGAATACGAGAAACGCTCGTCTCCGTCCATAAGTGTCTTTATGACAGTTCCTTTGCCGCTTCCGGCAGGGCCGGATATGACGAGCAGCCTGCCCTCAGCCTTTTTCTTCTTCATCCTCGTCCTCGCTGTCATCCAGCTCGTCATCAAGCAGCCTGTTCGAAATTGTCTCTGCCTGAATAGCCGACAGGATAACATGCTCACTGTCTGTGATTATGACGGAGCGGGTGCGTCTTCCGCATGTCACGTCTATCACTCTTCCGTCATCCTTGGCGTCTGAGATCAGCCTTTTGATCGGTGATGAATCAGGACTTACGAGCGCTATAATCCTTTCAGCGGAAACCATGTTCCCGAAACCGATATTAATAAATCTCATAAATAATCTTCAGACCGGGGTTACTCAATATTCTGGAGCTGCTCCCTGATCTTTTCCACCTCACTCTTTATGTCCACGACCTTGCGCGCGATCCTTACATCGCACACTTTAGAACCGATGGTATTCGCCTCGCGGTTGATCTCCTGAAGAAGGAAATCAAGTTTTCTACCGACCGGCTCCTTAAGAGACATGATCTCTTCAAAAGCCTTGAAATGGCTGTCCAGACGAACAAGCTCCTCATCTATCGCCACTTTGTCTGCAAAGATCGCGCACTCCGTAAGGATCCTTGAATCGTCGATCGGTATGTTCAGATCCCCCAGCATGCTGCGTATGCGCTGATAGATCTTCTCCCGGTACGCAGCGACCTCCTGCGCCGAATCCGCCGCTATCTCGGAGGCTATCGCCTTTATCGCAGCGATCTTCTGGCGGATGTCAGAGGAAAGCCTCTCTCCTTCCGCGGTCCTCATGGCATTGAATCCTTCAACGGCTTCATCAAGTACCGTCCGGATCTCTTCCCAGTCTTTCTCGGCGTCCTCATCCTGCTTGCTGACCAGAAAAATGTCCCTGTTCTGCGCAACCGACATCACGCTCAGGTCGTCACGCAGCCCGAATTCCTCGGAGAGCCTCCTCAGCGCGGATATGTAGGACCTGGTATAGGTCTCGTCCAGATCTACGCTGGAGCCGGTCGCGGAAATGAATTCCACTGATATTCCTACATCGATCTTCCCGCGGGCTATGCCCTTCTGACTTAGATATGATTTGATCTTTTCCTCAAGAAAGCTATATAGTCTTGGGATATGTACCGAACAGTCAAGATATCTGTTGTTTACGGATTTGATCTCGACAGTGATCAGCTTGCCGCCGATCTCTTTTTTTGCACGGCCGAACGCCGTCATGCTCCTGGTCATTTATTTCTTTTTACCTTTCAAAAACGATCCCGCCCATGCAATTTCGGGAGAGAAAATATTATTATAATAAATCATATTAAATTATAGTTTGGTTCGATTTTTATGTCAAGCACCGGGCATTAACTCCGAACGTCCCGCCTTTTTAGGCTGAAGTGAAAAAGTAAAATCCACTTTGACGGGGGGAGAGTGGAAGTTAGTCATACAGGAAATTCCACTTCAAGAAAGATGAATTTACTGTTACAGAAATAGAAAGCCAAAGTAGAATTTAGTCTTACAGAAACAAACTTGAAAAAGGAGACTAAATCATGGCAACCGAAAACTCAAACAGACACCTGACCCTGGAAGAAAGACGAATCATTCGAACCGGGATTGAAAACGGCTCGGAAAAAACAGCCATCGCGAAAACGATCGGAAAAGACAATTCAACGATCGGAAAGGAGATACGACTGCACAGAATACTGAAGGTAAAATGTGATATGCCGCTTGAATGCAAGAACTACAGAAAATGTGCGTTTGACCGTCAATGCACATTGGATTGTCCGGATTATGACCCGTTCACCTGCAAGCGGCGCGACCGTTCTCCGGGTGCCTGCAACGGATGCGGCAATTATTCCAGATGCCGGTTTAACAAGTTCTCTTATGAACCGGAAGCAGCTCAAAATGAATACCGGGAAACTCTGGTCGATTCTCGTTCCGGTGCAAACCTGACCACTATGGAGGCGAAGGCCATTACAGATGTTGTCGCTCCTTTGCTTAAGCAGGGGCAGTCTCCATACCAGATTATAAAAGATCATCCTGAGCTGGGCATATGCGAGAAGACTCTTTACAACTATATCGAAAACAGAGTCCTGAATGTGCTCAGCGATATCTCGTCGATCAGTTTAAGACGCACCGTTTCAAGAAAGATTCCTAAAAGAAATTCTGAAAGTTATAAAAAGAGAGACCCCAGAAAGTATCTTGAAGGAAGACAGTACAAGGATTATCTTGAATATTTGGATCAGCATCCCAATGCTTACGTTGTCCAAATGGATACTGTTTATAACGATGAATCGAACGGTCCTTTTATTCAGACATTCAAGTTGATGCAGTCCAGATTGACTTTTGCCGTTTTTCATGAACACAAAACCACAGAAAGCATGACCAATGGCCTGAATCTGCTTGAAGCTGTTCTTGGAAAGGAATTGTTCAATAAACATGTTGAAGTATTGCTGACCGACAGAGGTACCGAATTCTCTGACCCGGATGCACTGGAGTCACGGGAAGACAACACAACAAGGACCAGGGTCTTCTATTGTGATCCCATGTGTTCAAATCAAAAGGGCAGCCTTGAGAACAAGCACATCGAGCTAAGGTATATCTGTCCTAAACATGTGGATCTTCGCGCTCTTGGTTTGACCGGACAGGATAAGCTGAATCTGGTTCTGTCACACCTAAATTCTTCTCCCAGTGAGAAGCTTGCCGGTAAAAGTCCTCTTGAGTACGCGGAGTTCATGTTCCCGGATCTCGTCGCTAAGTTCAATGAATTTCAGATCGTTCAGATCCCCAAAGATGATATAATTCTCAGACCATATCTTTTGAAAAGCTGATCGTTCTCAATAGGCACACTCTCATTCATTTTGAAAGTGGAATTTAGTCTTACAGTTTTTAAAAAAGCCTGAAGTCCACTCTTTTTTCTGCGCTCTTTTTTCGTAACAGAGGTGTACTTTTCGCTGGAAAATCGATCGAATTCTTGATTCCTGTAAGATTAACTTCTACTTTTAACCCTGATTTCCCCTTTGATGCCTGATCTCTGTAAGAGTAATTTCCACTCCGCCATGACTGGCTTTCAAAGTGGATTTTACTTTTTCACTTCAGCTTTTTGCGCGACCGGCAGCCGCTGCGATGCGGTGCGCTTTTTTTGCGGAGACTGACGTACCTGTCACTTGAGCTCGTCGAGCGGGAGCGAATAACTGTCGAAAAACTCGTCCAGGAATATCTCCGCCTCCCTGCAGCCGA
>JAGDBK010000044.1 GCA_017959065.1 Clostridia bacterium
GATGATGGTATTGTGATTGATAAGAGCCGTATGAATCGAGAGGTTCACGCACGGTTCCGTGAGAGCCTTCGGGTGAAAGTCCTGTTGGCTACTCGACTGGGAGGTCGGTCACTCAACTAATGGGTGACCTCCTACCCGATTGAGCGCGGTATGCGTGATTAGGACGGCGCGGCCTTCTCCTCAAAGTTGTTTGTCCGCGGAGTAGCTGCCGGCTACCGTTCAAACGGGTTCGGATTATCCTGCGTCACTACTTCCGGCAAAACCCTGTCGAAATACTGTTTTTCTTGACAGCTGACCCCAAACAAGTTATAATTGAAATTGAATAATTCAAAAAAATCACCACAAAAACAGAAAGGGATAACAAAAATGACTACGATCTATGACTATGCAGGCCCCCCGCTCATCGTCTTTGAAAACGGGTATATCAGAAGATACACCGGGCAGTACCTCTACAGATTCGACGGGGAGATCCTTTATTCCTATACCGGACCGGCCTTGTACCGTATAATGGACAATTACATCGCCAGGTACACCGGCCAGTATCTCTACCGGTTTGACGGCGAGCTCCTCTACTCTTATTCGGGACCTGCGCTTTATCGGCGCATAGGTAATTACATTGCGGATTACAGCGGCCCCTATCAGTTCAGGATCGACGGTCATCTTTCCAGAAAAGAGCTGATGGTGCTCTTCGTCCTGATCCTCGAAGAGGGGATTAATTAAGCAGACATCACTTGAACAGATGGCAAAACCGATATACGAGCTGATACTCGAAAACATAGAGGACGGAAAACTCAGCAGGTCATTTTCTCTGCCGCGGGAAGACGGCGGGAAGGACCTCAGATTCGCCGACGGCGCGCTTGACGGGATAACGGTCTTTCATACCGGAAAAACTGAGATGAATGCCGCAGCGAAGAAACTGATGATAAGGGCTCTGAATACAGCAAACCGTGACGCCCCTGTGGAAGCTGAGAAGCAGTTTTACGAACTATCAAAGACATGTTCCGCCATAAGTGTCGTTGATGAGTTTCAGGACTATATCATGGATAACTACCGCAGACTGGACGCGGGAAGAGTTTTCAGAACAGCGCTCCAAATGATATATTATTCCGAGCACAGGGAATGCGTTAAATACGGGCTTGTGATCCTGGAGCTGATGGCCGATCTTGATGATGACGAAAAAACCGCCGTCCGCAGGCTCGCTCTCAGTGACGAGTTTACTCTTCCTGCTCTCTGGGTCATGTCGAAATGGAAAAACGGAAACGCGGAAATCTTTGGCCTTGCGAAAAAAGTGACCGGGTGGGGCAGGATCCACGCCGTCGCACGGCTGAAGCCTGAAACCCCTGAGATCAGAAGATGGCTGCTTCTCGAAGGAATAAAGAACGACGTCATGCCTCAGTATTCCGCGCTTACCGTCTGGAAGAACGCTGGTGTCGGAGATCTGCTTCAAGGGATTATGATCGAAGAGGATTTTCACGCTGTATCGTTGATCATCAGCGCGCTGATAAACGAAGGTCCTGTTCAGGGCATTTCCGGGATCGACCATCCGGAAGAATATCTGACGGATTATCTTTACGCGGCGGAGACAGTGTCGCTTGAAATCGACGATTACGATACAGTGTTCGATATTGATTGCTGGGCGTCGAACGGCGAGCACGAGTTCCCCGACATAGCGGAAAGATGCGCGGATATTCTCTCCACTGAATTGTGCGAAGACTCCGTGCGGGAGGCAGCCAGGACGGGCTGCGGATTGAAACTTGCCGAGGCACTCGGAATAGATGTCGCGGATGATTTTTATGAGTTCTTCTGCAGCGACTATGAAAACCAGTTTCATAAGTGCGGGTTTCTCACGTCAGACCCCAGATATTACAACAGGGTGCTTGACGTCTTCAGAGAAAAACTCCCGCTCAACATGATGTCTGCGGAGCCCGGTACAACGCCGTTCGGGCAGGAGAGCACTGCGAATTATTTCATTGAACTGGAATCGATACTTTTTGATATAGGCGATCATCCCGGCACCGGAGAGGATCTTGTTACCGCGGGGCTGCGTGCTCCCGGTGTGATGACGAGGAATGCCGTGCTGAACGCGCTGCTCTCCTGGACAAAAAGTCTCGGACAGCCGATAGGAGAAATATCCGACAGCCTGATGAAGGAACTGAAATTGCTTTTCGCAAAGGAACCGGATGATGAAACAAAAGAGAAGATCCAGAGTCTGATCGAAGGGGTCATTCCCGGGGACGACGGAGAGGAAGACGAGGAAAATGAGTGAAGAGTATGTGCTGGTCCCCGCGGATCAGATGCGGCAGATAGCGCGGTACGAGATCACTTTTGACAAAATCATCGAAATAGCCGAGATCGAAAACGGCAAACTGATTTTTCCGGAAAACTATGCAGTCACGCTTGAGGATCTCCGTGAGGCGCTGAAGAACATAATCTCGGCAAACCCGACGGTCGGGGAGTTCGGAGACAACTGGTATTATCCGCTGACGACTCTCGATGAAAACTTCGGTCTGAGAGAAGCCTGCATGGATGAAGAAGAGCCGGAAACTGTGCCGGGGAGCGTAGGCACCGGGGTCTGGTTGCGTCTTCCGCTGACTTCCGGAGCTGTTTTCAGCAGAGTCTGGTACGGACTTGAGGATATCTGGACTGAAAACGATGACGACGAGCGTGTGGGAGAATTCGAAGAGATCGGAGAGTATATCTCGGATATAGACAGATTCCTCGCTAACCGCGGAAAGCCGGTTGTCGAGATGGAGTTCAGCGAATACGAAAAGGAAGACTTCATAGAACAGTTCATTGACGATGACATTGTCAGAACAGCTGATGACGAGGCTTTGGCGATCTGCCGTAGATTTACCGAAGAGCTTGCAGATAAGGATTCTCCGTCGGCTCTGCGTCTGAAAGGATATGCCTGCTACGGTGGCAACAGGCTTTATGACTGTGACTGGAAGGCTTCCCGCGACTGCATGATACGCTTGTACGACAAGACGGAAGATCCGCAGTTTGC
>JAGDBK010000045.1 GCA_017959065.1 Clostridia bacterium
CAACGACCGCGGCACCGTCCGCATCCCGGCCTTCGTGACCGACCGCATCGTAAGGGGAGCGGTGGCCATGAGCCAGGGCGGCTGGTACACGCCGGATGAAGAGGGCGTGGATACGAGAGGCTCCATCAACGTACTCACGTACACGTACAAGGCGTCTCCGGTGGCGAAGGGCAACCCGCAGCATACCAATCTGGTAGACGTGCGCAGGTACGAGCCCGCAGAAGGCGCAAAATCGGCGAAATAGGAAGAGAAAAGAGCCCGGGCGCAAAATGATGCGTCCGGGCTCTTTTTTTATGGAAATCCGCGATTTTAAGGATCGCTTGCAGTATTACATCTCTGCTGTCATGCCGAGTCCTTTTTCTTTGGCAAGCTGCACAGCCGCTTTTGCGGTCACGAGATCCAGCGGAGCAAGACCCGTAGCGTCGAAGATCGTGATCTGTTCGTCCGAAGTGCGGCCTTCGATTTTGCCGCACAGCACATCACCGATCTCACCGGCAACGTCCGCTCTGGTGATGACACCTGTCTTGGCAGGGATCTCGCATTCACCCACGCGCAGGCACTGGTCGATATCGTCACAGAAGATCCGCGCACCGCGGAAGATCTCAGGATCGATCTCTTCCTTGCCCACCATATCCGCGCCGATGCAGGAGAAGTGCGTTCCGGGCTTGATCCATTCTCTCAGGATCGCGGGTTTTCTGGACGGAGTGATCGTGATGACGGTATCTGCCTGGCCGACAGCCTTTTCGACGTTGGGTTCCGCGACTATTTCGACATCCGGTCTTTCCACGTTCAGCTGCTTCTTCAGATTGCCGGGAAGGGCTTCGACGTAACCCTTTCCGCCATCCGGCAGGAACGGGTCACAGATGACCAGCCTTTTGATGCCGGGCATCAGCAGCAGAGCGGCGCCGATCTGGTAGATGCTTTGCCGTCCCGCGCCGAGGATCATCAGCGTTTTCGCGTCTTTTCTGGAAAGGGCTGCCGCGGAGATGCCGCCGGCTGCGCCCGTGCGCATACAGGTGACATAGGAGGCATCCATGATGCCAAGACACATGCCGTTCGTGGAATCGAAAGCCATCAGCATGCCGGAAAAGGCGGGGAGACCTTTTTCCGTATTTCCGGGGTAATTATTCAGCATCTTCAGGCCATGAACGTTGATGTTGCCCATCACTGCGCCGGAGCGCACGTCGGTGACCGCGTTCAGCTCCGGGAAATGATGTTCTACAAGGGGCCACACGGCGGTATCGCCGTTTGCCTTCGCCATATAAACACCTTTGACGCCTTCGATGACCGCCGGCATCTCCAGGATCTCTTCCAGCTGTTTTCTGTTTAAAACCTTGATCTCCATGCGTTAACCTCCTATACAGGATCAATAATATCTTCTTCTTGCGATTTCGTATGTTCTGTTCGGATCCTTCGAACCCCGTTCGATGCGGCCAGGCGCGCTCTTTTCGCTGCGGCCGGTCAATTTGAATCCGGCTTTTTCGTAGACGGCAGCAGCCCGGTCGTTATCCGGATAGTGGATGAGTTCCACGAAGCCGATCTGAGGGAATTCTTTTTTGAATTCCTCGAAACAGGCCTGGAGCGACTGAACTCCGTAGCCTTTGCCCTGCATATGCTTATCGATCATGATGCGGTGCAGAAAGACGTAATCCGGGTCACCCTCAACCAGATAATAGAGGACGAATCCGATGAGCGTATCATCGTCGTAGATGGCTTTCGGGATAAACTCCTTATAGAGCCAGCATTCCGCCAGGGAAAACAGGTTGTCCTCTACAAAGCCTTTCTGGCTGTCTTCCATTTCCAGATCGGTCACCGGGATGATGTTTTCTTTCGTAACAGGTTCAAGATGGATCATTTGAATTGTTCCTTAAAACTTTACATGTCTGGATGGGTCTTCCGCAATGAGTTCGTCGATGAATTCGTCGATCAGGCGCAGGCCTTCTTCCAGTTCTTCCGCGTGGGAAAGGGTGATGCGGAAAGTATGGGGGATGAAGAAGCAGTCTCCGTGGCAGACGAGTACGCCTTTTTCATCCAGCAGCCGGTTGCAGAACGTTTCGGCATCCACATCCACGTCGTAGTGGATCAGATATGTCGTGCCGTAGGCATCCGCATACTGGTGCAGATATTTGTGACCGTCGAGCCACTTGTCGATGATCGCTTTATTGTGGTTCACGATGGAACGGGAACGGGCCAGGATCTTGTCCTTGTGTTCCAGCGCGATCGCGAAGATGTATTCGTCGAACTTGCCGCCGCAGATGGAATCGTAGGAACGGTAGTTGAACAGATCGAACATCAGGGAGGGGTCCTTGCAGATGATCCAGCCTACGCGGGTGCCCGCCATGGACCAGACTTTAGAGGAGCTGGCGGTGACGATGGCTTTTTCGTAGATATCTGCGAAAGAGGGCATATACTCTTCCTTCAGACCGCGGTACATCTCATCACAGACGATATAGGCGCCGACGCTGCGGGCGATCTCAACGAGTTCTTCCATTTCTTCGGGCTCGAGCAGAGAACCGGTCGGGTTGTTGGGGTTTGTGAACATGATGGCTTTGGTGTTCTTGTCCACGGCCTTGCGGACATCGTCCAGGACCAACTTGTAGCCGTTCTTGATATCCAGATGCACGTCGCGGACTTCGACTTTGATCGCCTTCGGCATGGAATAGAACTGCTGATAATTGGGAACGATAGAAATGATGTTGTCGCCTTCTTCCAGCAGGGTATTGACGACGGTGCTGTTGGCGCCTGTACCGCCGTGGACAAGAATGACTTCCTTCCAGTCTACGTTCTTATACAGACCGGAGACCGCTCTGCGGGTGCGTTCCGTACCAGCGAATTCGGGATAGGCCATATTCATATCGGCGACCCATTTCAGGAAATCGTCAAGACTTTCGCCGGTAAGTTCGAACAGTTCTTTCACAGTCATGGGAAGCACGCAGCTGCCGCCCAGGTAAATGCGGTTCTTTTCGCTGTCGCAGGCGGGATTGAGCCAGTTTTCAAGAATAAAGCTTTCGTATTTCATTTTCTTTCTCCTTTGCAAGTGATCCGAAGCGGTATTTCCTGTGGCTTTATTGTAGCGCGCGTGTTATGATAAGTATAATTAAGATTAATTTGAATTGCATAAGAATTACTTATATAAAACGAGGGTTATATGAACCGCTATATTGCTTTAAAAACGATAGTTAATTATGGTAATTTTTCGCGGGCGGCTGACGTCCTCGGCTATACGCAGCCGGCCGTAAGCCAGATGGTCACTTCATTGGAGAAGGAATTGGGCGTCAAATTGCTGGAACGGTCACGCGCCGGTGCCGTTTTGACAGAAGAGGGTAAGGAGATCTATCCTTATATAGAACAGACGCTTGTCGCAAACGCTCGCATCAGGGAAAAGGCGGAAGAAGTGCAGGGACTGGAGACCGGAACCGTTAGAATCGCAAGCATTTCCAGCGTTGCGACACATTGGGTGCCGCCTTTGATCAAACAGTTTCATGAGGTTCATCCCGGCATAAGGTTCGAAGTGAGGGTCTCTAACTTTGCGGGCATTTTGCACCTGATCCGGATGGGAAACGTCGATTTTGCCGTTACGACGGTAGAATCCGCAGGCAATTACGAGGTGATGCCTTTGAAGGAAGGCCGCATGTTGGCAGTACTGCCGGAGGGTCACAAGTTATCGAACGAAAAAAGCGTTCGCCTTGAGGATCTGAGAGGCGAGAATATTATACTGGAACGCGGTGATTTTCATGAGCCGACTATCGCTTTGGCCGATCTGGGAATCTATGTAGACAATCCGATCGATATCGAAAACGATGACCACGCCATCATGTCCATGGTAGAACAGGGGCTTGCCGTGTCGATCCTGTCGGAACTGATGCTGGAAAGAAACAGTTTCCATATCGTATGCTTACCGACAGATCCGCCGGTCGTACGAAAGATAGGAGCCGTAAGCAGGGATTTCAACGCGATGCCTGCCGCTTCTAAACAGTTTTTGGAGACCTTGAAGGAAAGTGTTCATACATTGAAATAAACGTTGAATTTTCAATGGTTTTCAGTCTATGGTTAACAGTAACATTATTATGTTTTACATTAATTAAGGAGCATTAAAATGAAAGAAATCCATGTAAAAGAATTGTTTTCCCACATCGATCCGTTCGCGATCCACGAAGATCCGGCCATTGCATTGGCAATGGATGGCAGGGAGACGAACGGATTGACGATAGGCTGGGCTGAATACGGCTTACTCTGGAGCAAACCCGCCGCGACGGTCTACGTTCATAAGACCCGCTATTCCAAGCACATCTTCGATGGGGCAGAGTATTATGCGATCTGCTATCTGAAGCCGGAGAACAAAGACGTGCTGGGGTATTTCGGCAGCGTATCCGGGCGGGACGAGAACAAAATGGAGAAATGCGGGCTTACCGTTGTGAAAGATGATCTTGCGCCATATTTTGCGGAAAGCAGGCTTGTCGTGATCTGCAGGGTCATGGGCAGAAACGATTTCGACCCGGCCAGTGTCGACGCAGGCGTTGCCGGATGGTACGCGCGGGAAGGCGTGCACACGCTGTATCACGGAGAAATCGTAAAAGTGCTGATCGCGGAAGACTAATCTGTCTGACAATAATAGAGCCGGTCCGGAAAAACCGGGCCGGCGTTTTTGCTGCAGGGGAGTAGATTCGAATATCTTTATCTATTCCTAAAATCACAGTTTTGGGAATAGTTAATATAAAATTATTCTGATAAGCCCCCCGGCTTGGAATTCCAATGCTTTACGGCTTCTTCGAGCGTCTCCAGAAATGCAGCTTCTCCCCAGGTATTGATTTTCCAGATCAATGCCTGGCTTCCTCCTGTCGCGATCCCGCACACGTCAGCTCCGTCTTCCGTTTCGACGAACAGCACGCTCAGGCTCGCGCGGTTTCCTCCGGTATAGCTGAATCTCTCGTAGACCCGCTGTTCGATCCGCTTGCCGGCTATGGACGTCTCGTATGTTTCTTCCAGACTGATCGACATGCTCTGCTGCCACACATCTTCGTGGATGGAATCTACGATCTGCTTGAAGTCTCCCTGCAGATGATCCGTATATTTGGCCATTTTTCCTCCTTATAAGCCACGCGTTTCAGGTGCGATCCCGCAAACCGTTGAAATTTCAACGGTTCTGAGACACGAGGCTAAAAATCGCCGATTTAAGCGATTTTTTTTGGTTCGTCGATATCTTATACCTTTAAAAACGTTTCTGTTTC
>JAGDBK010000046.1 GCA_017959065.1 Clostridia bacterium
ACAGTCAAAAAGTTTATCCGCGAAAATTTATGTCATATATCAAATCACAGATCATCGATTCTGACAGATATTATCTTCTTCTTGACGAAATCCAGAATCTTGGATCTTTTGAGAGCGTGCTGAACGGATACCTCAGAAAGGATAATCTCGATCTATATGTTACAGGATCAAACTCAAAGTTTCTCTCAAGTGATATTCTCACGGAGTTTGAAGGGCGTGGCGACGAAATTCACGTCCTGCCGCTGTCTTTCAGTGAGTTTTACGCCGCATTTGAAGGTACCCTGGACGAGGCATACGAGCAATACTCCATGTTTGGCGGTCTGCCCCTGCTCTTTTCAATGAAGACTGATGAACAGAAATCGAAACATCTGATAAGTCAGGCTGAAAAGGTTTACATCAGGGATGTTATAAAGAGGAACGGATTGCGAGACAGTTCGGATATAAGGGAACTTCTGGATGTGCTTGCTTCCGGGATTGCTTCTTTTACAAATCCAACCAAGCTTGAAGCTACTTTCAAAACCGTAAAGCAATCAACTCTTTCCCGGGCGACCATAGACAAATACATTGACTATTTCATTGATGCCTTTGTCATTTCCAAAGCAAAAAAGTTCGATGTCAAAGGAAAAAGATACATTCAGACACCGTTCAAACTGTATTTTGAAGATATAGGGATCAGAAATGCCAGACTGGGATTCAGGCAGATTGAGCCGACGCACATCATGGAAAATATTGTTTACAACGAACTTCGGTACAGAGGATATGAAGTGGACGTCGGAATCGTTGAATCCAGAGAGTACGAAAACGGTAAAGAAATCAAAAAGTCTTACGAGATAGATTTTATTGCTACCCTCGGCAGCAAAAAGTACTATATACAGTCCGCGTATGATATTCCGAACGAAGAAAAGTGGATCCAGGAAACGCGATCATTTGATAAAACCAATGATTCGTTCAAGAAGATAGTCCTTGTCCGAAATCCCGTTGTTCCACATCACAACGAAAAGGGTTATGTGATTATGGGTCTGCTGGATTTTCTTACAAACAAGAACAGTCTTGAGTTTTAGCCCGCCATCACCGTCTTCTGTTTGCCGTCGATGACGATTAATCACATCACCAGATTCTGCCCGTTCTTGACAGCCCATATCTCGCGACGGAGCTGCTTGTCGATGTCATCTTCCTCAGGATCATACTTTTTGTAATTGTCATAAAACACTTGAGAAAGACTTCCGGCGAAACGCATAGCGGCACTTATCACTTTTCTGTTGTGATAGGTGCAGCTTGTTTTATTGCCGGCTGAAGCAGTCTTTTTGACACCGGATCTGCTGTCACTGATACTATCCCGTCTTGACAATTCATAACCGAGTCTCGAGGCTTCATATACAAGCGCATTGCGGATAGCCTTGAATGCCTTTTCTTTTGACAGAGTGAGCTTTTCCGGCATGGTATCAGTGTACGTTTCAAACACGGAACACTTTGCCCGGTACCAGAGATCATAAAGCTTCTGCACGTTTTCATCGGCGGATACTTCATCCACCAGTTCGTCGACAAGTGATTTGACGCCTTTTGGAAGATAACCGTAAACCTTTTTGCCCTTGCATTCGTTCATCCGATGCGCGAGCTCTTCAAACTTCAAAAGGAAACAGTCATCCAAAACAGAACCGTTTCTGACGGAATCCAGCAGCGATTTAAACTCGTCACGCATTGCACCAGTTATCTGATTGCGAAGCTTGGTCTGCCTGTCATATATCTCACGCAGATCGTCCTGGAATATCATTGTTCCGATCGAGCTGCGCATTTTGTTGATACCGTTCAGCCTGATGTATCCCGGATGATCCTGATCGGTTGAATAGAGAAGAAGATGTATGTGCGGATGATGTGACTCATTGTGAAACGCTCCATACCATTTCAGATGCTGTTTCGGAATACCGTACTGCTCCGCGATCATATCGATGTTGGCACGGATGAAATCACGCCAGCGGTTTGCGTTGTCGTAACCTAGACGGGAAGCGTCTTCGCGTTTAAGTGAAACGATCACAGTGAACACGTTGCCGTCAAAGCTTTCGAGAGCTTTCACTTCCGATTCAAGATCAAGCGGTTTGTCGCTGTCGGAAAACAATCCGTGACTGCCGGACGCTTTTTCAGTTCGCGGACGCGTTGCCATGTAGCGCAGATAACTGTCTTCCTGAAGCAGTTGCGGATGCAGTTCGACACAGTGAGATATAAACTCGGAAGCGTTTGATCTTGTCTGCGCATACTGCAGATCGGTATACTGCGATGACTTTTTCACAGACGGAAGTTTTGTAATGATCGTTTGTATCAGTTCGTTCTGTCTTTCGGTAACCGGAGCGTTCTTCCATTCGTCTTTCAGCGGCTCAACACCTTCACGCTTTGCAATGTAGTTGAGATAACCTCCCATGCTTTTTCGTGACGATACGTTTTTGTAGTAGTGACACTTAACAATGATTCTCGGCATCAGTCACCGTCGCTTTCCGCAATCGATCTCGCATCTGCGATCGCGTCTTCGAACGATATGAAACCGTTGTTGCGTCTGACGATATCGTAAGCTGCGTTACCGTAAGCGGACACTTCTTTATCTTCCATGTCAAAAGATTTGTCAGCGAGCACAAGATTTATTTTTGCCTGCTCGACAGCGAGTTTGAAAAGAATATGCGCGAGATGATTTTCCAGATTCTTTATGTTGTCTCTTATCACCCTGGACATTTCGGTCGTGATAACGTTCCGGTGATTGTCCGAGTCAAGCTCGCAGCAGTAAAAGTCAATAGCGTCGCACACAAAATCGGATCTCGACTTCGCAGACGTCTGCGCTATGTGCGAGTCAATAAGTGTATTTGCCTTGTCCGACAGATAGAAATAGTGTCCTTTTTTCCGTTTTTCTTTCCTGTTCAAGTTCTGAAACCTCCTTTCAAAAGCGCAAGCAAACCGCAAGCAGAAATTCAAAACCGCAAGCGGTCATTGTTTTTGTCCGATTCGCTCAAAACCGTTCTAAAACGGCCGTATTCCGGCCTCAGTCCGCTGTTGCGGGCTGATGTGAGAGCATAACCGCAAGCACAGTTTAACCGGCTTAAAAATCGGTCGGCCCGGAAAACGGCTGACAATCCGGTCAATTCCCGTATCAGACCGGCACGATTCACAGATTCCGTCACAGTCCCTCACAATCGCCTTCTGCGGCGTCTTCCGTCTTTTCCCGGGTGTCTGTTCCTCCGGATTCTGACTCGCCGGAAACGGGCTTTCTGCGCGTCACACGGCGGGACGGGGAAGTGCTCCCCTCACCTGCCTCGGCGTCTGCCTTCTCGATGTACTCTCGTACTGCCTGAGGAACATATTTTTTGTAGAGAGTCTCAACGTAATCCGTGAGCTCCTGTTCAACGCTGAATCCCTTTCCGTTCATGCAGATGCGTATAGCGTTGACTTTTTCAAGTTCAGTCTTGATCTGAATCGTTGTCTGCTTCATGACATTACCTCCATCTTCATTGCGGGAGCCGCCGTGACTGTCACGCCGACATCGTACCCGAGCAGTCTCCCCCTGTTGTAGTCTTCCACCATCTTGTCCGCCTCGGTTATCGTGTGAGCCGCGTCGAACCATCGGCACTCCATCTCGTCGAGCGTGGCGTCGATCGTGTCGTGGACGTGATCCGAATAGTTCTTC
This sequence comes from Clostridia bacterium, assembly GCA_017959065.1. Lineage (GTDB taxonomy): Bacteria > Bacillota > Clostridia > Oscillospirales > CAG-272 > RGIG2161. The sequence goes on from JAGDBK010000046.1 coordinate 3,665, forward strand.
GCGAGCTCCAGAAACAAATCACGCCCCAGGGTTTTATACAAACCGTGGAGCGTTTTCATCTTACCGTTTCGCATGGCGTCACCTCACATTGCAAGGACCGGACCGCTGTCTTTCGGACCGTTGCTTTGCTGTGAATGCTTTTTCCTTCCGGCAGACTGCGCCGTCTCCGGCTGCTCATGCTGTGAGAGAGCGTCTGCCGTGTTCTCTTCATCAGGGAACTGCGAAGCGAGAAACTCCTGCACCGATTCAGGCACCTGTGTGCTGTAGACATCGTTCAGATGCCGGGTAAGCTCTCCTTCTATCGTCATGCCTTCCTTCTCAAGATAATGAGACAGCGCTTTTGTCTTGGCTAGACTGAATTTCAAATTGATCGTCTGACTTTTCATCGTCCACCTCCTGTGTCTGTTTTTCTTGCCGGAGTTATGCCGTACAGTTCATCGAGCCGTGCTTCATCCTCCACGGATATGTCTATTCCAAACGTTTCCTCCAGCAACCGGTACACGTTTTTTTCATTCGTCGTTTCGGTGAAACATGCGAGCAGCCGTCCGTAGAAATTTTCCTGCGTTTCCATGCCGCTGAGCGTTGTCAGACAGAGGAACTGCGCCTTCCGGATATCTCCCTCCGGCAGTCCGTTGTCCGCGAACACCGTCTTCACGGTCTCAAGCCTTTCCTGATATACCGATTCGTTTACATGCCCCTGCACGGCTCCGGCCATGGCCTGCTGCATTGCCGCCTGATTGTCTGCACCGGCAGTCCAGCCAAACACGCAGAACACGACTATGATCGGTATGCAGAGAATAAAAACGGATATGCCGATGACATACCCGAGAAACTTTCTGCCTTTTTTGTTTGACGCCAGGACTTCAACGACCTTTTTCGCGACTGTCGCGACTGTTACCGCAGCCATCAGCGACCGCCCGCCTTTCCAAAGAGCGCCGCTTTGTATTCCGGCGCGATCACCTGAAGCAGATATCTTTCGTTACCACACTTGAAAAGACAGACGCCTCGCTCCGGATACTTGATCAGCTCGTACTCGCTTTCCTCGATCTGAAGCGCGTCCATGAACTCTTTCGGGTTTATGTTGCCTGGATTAAAGAGAAAATGATGCGTCGGAATGCTAAACAGTGGCTTCGTGAATTCACGGATGCCGGGAATCAAAAAGTCCTCGATGTTCTGGCTGGCAAGGACGATCGCCGAGTCTTTCTTTCGCACCCGCTTCGCCGCATTTCGGATATACTCGATGGCCGTCAGATTCGTGAGGAAAAGATACAGCTCGTCGATGGATGCCACGGTGTTGCCGTTGGTGAGCAGCTTGTGGTTCATATACGAGAGGATATTGAACAGCATTGCGTCCTTCAGTTTCTTATTCGAGTCCATCAGTCCCTTTACGCCGAAGCAGACGAATTTATCGTCGGAGATATTCGTGTGGCCGTTGAAGAATTTGCTCTCCGCTCCCTTGCACATAGAGTTGATTCCGAGGCAGATTTCGCGGAGCAGTTCCTCTGTGAACAGTGACTTCGATCCGTGCTCGTATTTGAGATACTCCTGTTCGGCCAGATCATAAAGATCCGACATGACCGGATAGTCCGTCGGCTTCAGTTTGCTGTAGTCGGTGTAATCGGTAATACCGTAGTTGGCATAGAGCCTTGAAAGCAATATCTCGATCGCATCGATATGCGCGTCAGTGAAATCTTTGTATGACCGGAAAAAGTCTTTCAGATATGAGATGTGCTGGCTCAGCCTGGTAGACTTCCGGAACGCCTCCGGCGCATCTTCATCCGTTTCTGTATCATCCGACCACGCTTTAGGTTCGAGCGGATTGATGATATACTTGCCGGACATGAGGTCGATATAGCAGCCGCCGAGGTTTTCTGTCAGTTCTTCATACTCCTGCTCCGCGTCAAGGGAAATAACCGACTTGCCCGCCTCGCGAAGATTTGTGAGCAGAAGCTTCATCAGATACGATTTGCCCTGGCCGGAGTTGCCGAGGATGAGAATGTTACTGTTGGTCTTGTCGTCGTCTCTCCGGTCG
>JAGDBK010000047.1 GCA_017959065.1 Clostridia bacterium
CTTGAATTTTACAACAAAGGAGTTTTTTTGTCATTCTCAACTATATAATTGTTACCGAACCACGCGTCTAACGCGTGGTTTTGGGATACAAGAAGGCCGCTGTCTAAGGCTTATGCGCCCGGACAGCGGCCTTTATAACGGGTGCCTGGTCTCACCTGTCTCCGAATCCTGCGTCAAGTCCGGACTCGGCTTTTTCAATGTATTTTGAAGCTCTGAATTTATAAGGCTGTCTGAATGCGTAATAGATCGCGTCGTTGATGATCATCCTGACCGGCTCGATCTCATCTTTTCCATTTTCCGGAAGATAATGGAATTTTTTTGCGGGGATCCCGGTCAGATAAGCCGCTGCGGTCACCGAAACGGCATAGCTTCCTATGTCTTCCGTAAGATCGACTCCGTTTACCGTTATAGTATCGCCCAGATAAGAAGACCGCATGATCTCCACGGTCACTGCGGAAGGAATTATGCTGAATACTCTCCTGTCCGGGTCGATCCTGTCCTTGGCATTTGAAAGGATAGCTTCATACATCAGCTGCCTGCTGTTCCCGTATTTCTCAAATCCCGGCACGTCCGCACCGTCCTTGTAAGCCCATGTCATGTTCCACAACAGTTTCGGACGCCGGTCTGAGCGGATCTTTTTCAGTAACTCCGCTATCGGTGACAACTCGTTTTCCACCAGATCGTCCGGTGTTCCGCTCAATATCACCGCGTCCCACCTTTCGTCATTCAGGGCCTCCTCAAGCGACGCGGCTTTTTCCGTCCATCCCGAAGGACCGCTTTTCTTTCTGTATGACGAATCGGAGTAGCTGAAATCGCTCCCGCAGACCAGAATACCTACGGTGGCTGCTATATTTTTCTCATTGAGAAAATCCCATAGATACCTTGCCGAGTCCATGGCCCTGCCGTCACCGGCCGAAAGGACTCTGAGCCTCCTTTTTGAAATGACGGAAGAGGGTGTGATATCGAAAGGATGTTCCACCGCATTGTTCACCGCTTCCCTCATCGCTTTCATATTATAAAAATGACAGAACTCGGGACAGTATTTCTTCCCGAGCAGATTTGCGTCAGTTCCGGAAAGATATGCCGCAAAAGTCATTGCCGCAAGGAATCTTCCGACATACAGCCCGGCGTGAAGTCCGTCTTCGTTTGCATTATCCCCGAAGTACGATGTCCTGAAGTTCATGAAAGCGGTGCCTGTCGGAACGACTCCCGAAAAAGCTTTTCTGGTCATGATGCAGCTTCTGACCGTCCCGGCGATCGCTTCGTACATTTTCATCTGATCCCGGCCGTAATAATCGAAGGCTTCCCGGGAATAATCCTTTGCGAACGTCCATGTCATGTTCCAGAGGAACATGACTCCGGGATTGGTGCAGCGCTCCTGAACGAATCCGGTAAGATCGTCAAGGCAGGACAGCGATTCGGGTTTCCCGCTGGCGCCTGTCTGCTGGTGAAATACGATATAGTCCCAGTCCTCGTCAGCCAGCCCCGCGTTCATGTCAGACTCCGTCGAGACCCACGTTCCGTCGGTATTCTTCATATAACTGTAATTCTCACCGGAAAGAGCCATCTGGAGATGTTTCTCTATGGAACACCCCCCTACGGCTAGATACGCTGCCTTGACATCGTCATACCCGGCTTCCCTAAGAAGCCCCGGAAGATAATAGAAAGAATCTCTGCTGAAACTGTTCCCAATCGATAGTATCCTGATCGATCTCATGGTATATCCTTTCGAACACTAGAATATTTGATCATATGATCATCATCGCGTCGCCGAATGAGAAAAATCTGTATTTTTCCCTGATGGCGCACTCATATGCCCCAAGGATGGTCTCTCTCCCCGCGAACGCGCTCACGAGCATGAGAAGAGTGCTCTCAGGAAGATGGAAATTGGTTATGAGCGCGTCCGTGGCTTTGAACCTGTATCCCGGATAGATGAAAATGTCCGTGTCTCCGGAGTGCGGCCTGACGATACCGTCGTCGCCGGAAGCGCTCTCAAGGACTCTGCACGAAGTCGTGCCCACGGAGATTATCCTTCCTCCCGATGATCTCTTCCGCATGATCGAGTCCGCGGTCTCTCCGGATATCTCATAATATTCGGAATGCATGACATGGCCCTGGACGGTGGCGGATTTTACCGGTCTGAAGGTCCCGAGACCGACATTCAGCGTGACCTCCGCGATCTCCGTTCCCTTTTTCCTGATACTGTCCAGAAGTTCCTTCGTAAAGTGAAGACCCGCGGTCGGAGCCGCGGCCGACCCTTCGGTCTTGGAATAGACTGTCTGGTACCTTTCCTGATCTTCAAGTTTTTCGGTAATATAGGGCGGCAGAGGCATCGTCCCGACTTCGTGAAGCACTTCGTAAATGCTGCGGAACCGGCCTGCATCGAATGAAAACCGCATGATCCTGTTCCCGTCCGCGACAATGTCGGTCACTTCTCCGGTCATAAGTCCACCGCCTATCTCCACCGAAGTCCCGGGCTTCATCTTTCTCCCGGGTCTGGTCAGGACTTCCCATGTGTCGATGCCGAGAGACCGGAGCATCAGGATCTCGACTGCGCCGCCGCCGGGCCTTTCCCCGAATATCCTGGCCGGGATGACTCTCGAGTTGTTGAGTACCAGGACATCCTCCGGCCTGATGTATTCGACGATATCCCGGAATATCCTGTGCTCTATCTTTCCGGTATTCCGGTCAAGCACGAGCAGACGTGACGAATCGCGAGGCTCCGCTGGGATCTGGGCGATCATCTCCTTCGGAAGATCATAATAAAAATCTGAAACCGGAATATCGCTGCTGTTCATAAGTACCTCAAAAAAATGACCGGGAATAATATATCGTGCAGTGCGGCAGATCAAAGGCCGCCCATCCCGGCCAGGTTATTACTGAATGTCCGAAAAATCTTTTTCAGGTCTTCTCCCGAAAAAAGGCGGGAAAAAGAAGAAGCCGTTCCTTAATTCGCTGATTTTTCATTGACAACAAAAAAAAGATATAATATAATTTTGAAAAGGAACTGAACGGATGTTGTCCTTTGGACAACCGTCAGTATCAAATACTGGCAGAATAATGATTATTTTGATAGAGGCGCGTCTTGTCAAGAGTAGCGTCGGCAATGGTAACGCCGGACCGCGATCAGCCGACAGCGAAAGGGGCAGGACGCCGAAGAAGTGTTCCGCGGCGTGGGTACCCTTCTGGTTTACGGCTCGTCCCGCCCTTTTGGGGTTCGATCAACAATCGGTAAACTGTCATCAAGAATGGAATTGATGGAGAGCTATCAATATAATTACCGAACGATATACTAAAAATATCCTCGAGTAAATTATATTACACGGATAGCTGGTTTTCAACCGGTTTTTTTATTTTGCCGTATGACAGACCGGAGGCGATTACAATGAGTAAGCTAAAGGATTCAGTGTTCACGGGCGCCGCGGTGGCGATAATAACTCCCTTCAAAAACAACTGTGTTGATTTTGAATCGCTCGGGAGATTCATCGATTTTCAGATTGAAAACGGCACGGACGCAATAGTGATCTGCGGAACCACCGGCGAAGGTTCGACGCTCACGGACGAAGAGCACAGGGCAACCATCAAATACGCAGTCGAACACACTGCGGGAAGAGTTCCCGTAATCGCAGGGACCGGTTCGAACGATACGGACTACGCCATCTCCCTTTCGAGATTCGCATGCGAAGTGGGCTCGGACGCTCTTCTGCTGGTGACGCCTTATTACAACAAGGCCACGCCCAAGGGTCTTATAAAGAACTTCATCTCAATAGCCGACGCTACCGACAAGCCCATCATCCTCTACAATGTCCCTTCCAGGACCGGATGCAATATTTCCCTTCCCGTATACAGAGAACTCGCAAAACACGAGAGGATAGTAGCGGCAAAAGAGGCGTCCGGCAATATCAGCGCGATAGCCGAGCTCGCTGCTGAATGCGGCGATTCGCTGGATCTCTACAGCGGCAATGACGACCAGATAGTGCCGATCATGTCGCTCGGCGCCAAAGGTGTCATCTCCGTGCTTTCCAATATCATGCCCAGAGAGACCCACGATATCTGCAGTCTGTTCCTTGAAGGAAAGGTCGAAGAAAGCCGCCGCCTTCAGCTCGAACTGCTTGACCTTATAAACAGCCTGTTCATCGAAGTCAACCCGATCCCCGTAAAAGCTGCCTGTGCACTCATGGGGTTCTGCACGAGCGAAATCCGTCTGCCCCTCTGCGAGATGGACGACAGGAACTTTGAGATCCTCAAAAGCGCCATGACGCGCCACGGGCTTCTGAAGGAAGGAGCCAGATGATGACCAGCATTCTTCTGTGCGGAGCATTCGGACGCATGGGAAAAAACGTCGCTGACTTTGCAAGCGCCTCTAATAAGGCAGTCGTTTCTGCCGGGGTGGATGTTTCCGCGCCGACATACGATGCCGCGTTCCCGGTATTCAGTTCTCTTGACGACGTAACCGAACAGTTCGATGTCATAGTTGATTTCTCTCATCATACCGCGGTACGTCAGGTGACTGAAACAGCTGTGGCGAAAGGGGTCCCGGCCGTAATAGCGGCAACCGGGCATGACGACGCGGAGAAGGATCTTATCCGGAAAGCATCTCTGTCGGTTCCAGTATTCTATTCGGGCAACATGTCTCTCGGGATAAATCTTCTCATAGATCTGGCAAAGACCGCCGCCAGAACTCTCGGAAGCGATTTCGACATAGAGATAGTCGAGGAGCATCACAACAGGAAAGCCGACGCCCCAAGCGGGACCGCTCTTATGATAGCGGACGCAATAAACTCCGATGAAAGATTCAGATACGTCTATGACAGGCATTCTTCGTCATCCCCCCGCAAAAAGGATGAGATAGGCATCCATTCGGTAAGGGGCGGAAATATCGTCGGCGAACACGAGGTGATCTTCGCCGGGGAATCCGAAGTCATCCGGATCAGCCACAGCGCTGCGTCGAGAATGGTTTTCGCCGAGGGAGCCGTCAACGCGGCGTGCTGGATCGTCGGGAAAGAGCCCGGCCTCTACGGGATGAGCGATATGATCAGAAGCAGAGGCATATGAGCGTAAGCGCATCCGGAAAGCCGCTGAGCATTATTCTTGTAATTTTATTCCAATTCAAATTTATAATATTTGCAGGTAAACACGGAGGTTTTTGGAAATGGCCATCAGACTCAATGACAGTTACACCAAAGGGCTCATTTCAGACGGGGATCTGGAAAAGATAAGCGCCGAGGTATCGGCGGCCGACGATGTTCTCAGAAGCGGCACCGGCGCGGGAAGCGATTTTCTCGGATGGCTGACGCTGCCCTCGGATTATGACCGCGACGAGTTTTCAAGGATCAAAGCGGCCGCGCAGAAGATCAAGGCATCATGCGACGTATTCATAGTTATAGGAATAGGGGGCTCATATCTCGGAGCAAGAGCTGCCATTGAGTTTGTGAAATCTCCTCTTTACAACAACATCAAAAAGGATACCCCGGATATCTATTTTGCAGGTAACAACATCAGCTCGCAGTCCCTGTCTGAACTGCTCAGCATCTGTGAAGGCCGCGATGTCTGCATAAACGTCATCTCGAAATCCGGAACGACCACTGAACCCGCCGTGGCTTTCAGGATCTTCCGCGAGTACCTGGAAAAGCGTTACGGCGCCGACGGCTCAAAGGAAAGAATCTTCGTCACCACCGACAAATGCCGCGGTACTCTTAAGGCATTTTCGGACAAGAGAGGATACGAAACGTTTGTTGTGCCGGATAACATCGGAGGAAGGTACTCTGTTCTCACGGCCGTGGGACTTCTGCCGATCGCCGTGGCTGGCATCGACATTGATTCAATGATGAGCGGCGCGCTCGACGCAAGCAGAGACCTGACGGACAAGGACATCTCGCTCAACCCGAGCTACAGATATGCCGCCCTGCGTAACATCCTCTACAGGAAGGGACGTTCCGTTGAGATACTGGTCGGATACGAGCCTTCGCTGCTTCTTTTCAACGAATGGTGGAAACAGCTTTACGGCGAAAGCGAAGGAAAGGACGGCAAGGGTCTTTACCCTTCATCGGTGATCTTTTCCACCGATCTTCACTCTCTCGGCCAGTATATCCAGCAGGGTACGCGCAACATATTCGAGACCGTGATCAATGTCCGCAGATCATCATACGAAGTCACCGTTCCCAATGACAGCGAGAACATCGACGGTCTCAATTTCCTGTCGGGGAAGACGCTTGAATACGTCAACCACACTGCGATGAACGCTACTCTCATCGCTCACAATGACGGAAACGTTCCGAACATCGTGATCGATCTCGATGATCTGAGCGCCTATTCGTTCGGATATGCCGTTTATTTCTTCGAACTCGCATGTGCGGTCTCCGGATATGTTCTGGGAGTCAATCCGTTCGACCAGCCCGGCGTTGAGGCATACAAGAAGAACATGTTCGCTCTCCTCGGCAAGCCCGGCTATGAAGAAATGGGCGATTCCCTCCGCGCAAGGATCCGGTGATCCGTACAAAAAATATTTAGTTTATCCAAAAAACCTCAGCCGCCTTGCATTTTGATTTTTATCATTGTATAATTTAATCATGCAAGGCGGATTTCTTTTCGCTCATCCGTCAGAATATTACATATTATTATCTTTTTGGAGGTACTTGCTGTGCTCAAACTGATCATCGGCCTGAAGGGTTCCGGGAAAACGAAGACGCTTATAGAGATGTCTAACACCGCTTCACAGAATTCCAAGGGTTCAGTTGTCTGCATAGAGATGGGCTCAAAGCTGATCTACGACATCAAGCCTCAGGTCAGACTGATAGATTCCGATCATTACGGCATTACGGACGCTGTTTCTCTTTACGCTTTCATAGCCGGCATACTGGCAAGCAACCATGACGTTACCGATCTGTTTGTCGATTCCGCGCTCAAAATCTGCGGAAACGACCTTCCGTCATTTACTGAGATGATCCTGAAGCTCGACTCCTTCGCCGATTCGTTCGGATTCAACCTTGTGATCACTTCCTCGATCTCGAGGGAACAGCTTCCCGAACCGCTTGCCAGATTTGTGATCAATTAAAAAATCCAGCTCTGATTTTTCAGGGGCTGTCTTATAAGGACAGCCCCTTTTGTTTGTTTGAAAAGCGAAAGGAGAGCATACGGCTTTGATAAGCCGCATGCTCTCCGCGTTTGTCTGAATACTGTATCCGTACAGTTTTATCTGAAGGATTATCTGATGTTCCTGTACATCGGGCCGTAAGCCTGGCACGCTCTGAAATCCTGGCCTTCCTTGTCCATGCCGAAAGCGTTCCATGATGCCGGTCTGAAGATCTTGTCATCGGGAACGTTGTGCATGCATACCGGGATCCTGAGTATAGAGCAGAGTGTGATAAGATCTGCTCCGATATGGCCGTAGCTGATAGCACCGTGGTTGGCGCCCCAGTTGTTCATCATTTCGTATGCGGTCTTGAAAGCGCCTTCGCCGGTGTAGCGCGGTGCAAACCATGTGCACGGCCAGGTGTAGTCGGTACGTTTCCAGAGTATGTCGGAAACCTCGTCAGGAAGGTTGATCGTCCAGCCTTCGGCTATCTGAAGAACAGGGCCGAGTCCCTTTACTATGTTCAGACGGATCATCGTCGCGGGCATTTCCGCTCTGGTGAGGAATCTGGATGAGAATCCGCCGCCGCGGAAATATCCGAGATCGGCCATGTTCCAGGTTACGGCGTTCATGACCGTATCCTGATCGGCTTCGGTCATTTCATACCACGGCTTCATCACGCTCGTTCCGTTCTCGTCCTTGACCTCGCCGCACGCGTCGAGACAGCATGCGCCGGAGTTGATCAGGTGGATGAAACCGTCAGCGGCCTTTGCCTTGCCCTCAAGATCATATCCGGTTGCCTTCTTCACCGCCTCGGTACTCCAGTAGGTCCTGACGTCGGCAAACATCTGGGCGCGGTTCGTGAGAAGCTTCGCGAACAGCATTCCGAGTCCGTTGAGAGTGTCGTTCTCGGTCGCAAGTACGTACGGCTCTCTTGCTCCGTTCCAGTCGAACGAACTGTTGAGGAGCGCCTCCGGGAAATCTGCATTGGGATAGAAGTCCGTCCACTGTCTCTGACCCTGGAATCCTGCGGCTATGGCATTGTGACCGACCATCTCCTCTTCGCGTCCCGCGGGGAGCTTGTCGTTCCCGTTCATGAGATCCTTGATGATGCACATCATCTTGACGACGAAAGCGAACTGGTCTTCTTTTTCCTCGGCGGTTTTCTGCATCTCCACCGGGTTCTTGTCGAATCCCATCTTGCACTTTTCTTTCGCCCATTTGAGTGCCTTTTTGTATTCTTCCCTGTCATAGATCCCCTCTGTCATGCGGCGAATGATCTCGACCTCATCGACGGATTCGACTCTCATTCCGAGATATTCCTCGATGAACGGCACGTCTATGATGGAGCCGCCTATGCCCATGCAAATGGAACCGATCTGAAGATACGACTTGCCTCTCATCGTGGCGGCGGCGACTGCAGCGCGTCCGAATCTGAGAAGCTTTTCCCTGACATCGTCCGGGATGGAGGTGTCCGTCATGTCCTGAACATCATGTCCGTAGATCCCGAATGCGGGAAGACCTTTCTGAGCGTGGCTTGCAAGCACTGCGGCGAGATATACCGCGCCGGGACGCTCAGTTCCATTGAATCCCCATACGCCTTTTATGGTCATGGGGTCCATGTCCATGGTCTCAGAACCGTAGCACCAGCACGGTGTTACGGTAAGGGTGATGTCCACACCGGCTTTCTTGAATTTATCTGCACATGCGGCGGACTCAGCGACACGGCCTATGGTCGTATCTGCGATGATGACCTTGACAGGTTCCCCGTTCGTATACTTCAGATTCTCTTCAAAGAGTTTCGCTGCGGCCTTTGCCATGTTCATCGTC
>JAGDBK010000007.1 GCA_017959065.1 Clostridia bacterium
CCGTACAGGTCGTCAAGGAGCTTCTTTATGTCGAAAGGCGCGGTGAATGCGGCGACTTCGTCAACGTCCATGGGATTGTGGCATTTGTAGTACTCTGACCATTCTACCCTGCTTTTCACCTTGCATGCGATCAGTGCATCATATTTCAGGGTGTCCTCCAGATATTGCTTCTGCTCCTCCCCGGACAGCGGAGTAAACGTGAGCAGCTGCGAAGCCATGCCGGAATAAATGCCGAGCATCTGTTTTCCTGCCGGATTGTCGTCCGCGTAGTAAGTGGTGTCGGGCAGAATGATGGAAGGCCCGCATACCGTGAGCGAATTTCTCGTCGCGTCTCCCATATCCGGAGTGACTTCGATCCGGACGGGCAGGTCTATGCCGCACATTAATAGTTCCGCGGCCGACCTGTTCAGCTCGTCCACGGTCCTGATCGACCGTATCTTTTCCAGGACCGGAAGTGCCGGGGCGATCCCCTCCCTGTTTCTTCTCTCGGTATCCATGATCTTCCGGTAGAGCGCCGCGGCATACTTTATCTCGGGAATGTCGGATGTCTTGGTGCCTTCGGCAAACGCCCTGAAGTCCGCCATCATTATCTTTTCAACGTCCTGGTCAAGATCGGAGAAGCCTCCAGTCGTCGGTCTGTCTTCAGGGATGACTGCCGTCTCATGCCATTTTCCGTTCACCGCCCAGTACAGATCGTCCTGTATCCTTACTTCTTCCATTTTCCATACCCTCCGTGATTCAGGAGATCCGGCTCTTCACCGTCCGGATCCGCTTCATTCTTTCTGAAAAAAAGTATAACATGCCGTTGCCGTTTTTTCAATAAAACTGTTTGTATGCCTGCAGCATTTTTCCTTTTCCGCCCCGCATGTGCCCGGGAACAAAAAAACCTCTTCTGCGTCTGACAAAAGAGGTTTTTTCTTACGTTATTTAAAAATCACGTTCTGAACCCGTCCACGGGCGGGCTGAAAGACCTGCTTCCGTCAGACTCCTCAGAACCGTATCACTGCTCTTCCGGCGGACGCCATCCTACAAGCGCATCCGCGGGAGCGTCCTGGGGAAGCCATCCCGTGAATCCGGTCTCAGGCATGCTGTCGATGAGCTTCATGTCTTCTTCGCTGATCTCGAAATCGAACACTTCGCTGTTGCTCTTCATTCTCTCGGGCTTGGTCGATTTCGGAAGAGGAAGCACGTCATGCTGAAGGACGTACCTTACGCAGACCTGGGCCGTGCTCTTGCCGTATTTTTCGGCTATGCCGCAGAGTAGCGGATCTGCCAGGACCGCTCCGCTTCCGAGCGGGCTCCACGCTTCGATTACCATACCGAGGCTCTTGCAGTATTCGACGTTTTCCATCTGAGTGTATCCGGGGTGGAACTCGACCTGGTTGACGGCAGGCTTGATCTCCGCGTCCTCAAAGAGAGGGTCGAGCTGCGGCTTTCTGAAGTTGCTGACTCCGAGGGCTCTGATCTTGCCTTCCTTGTACATCTTCTCGAATCCGCGCCATGTATCGGCGTTGATCTGTCTCCAGTCGTTCGGGTTGGTCCTTGCGACGCAGGGCCAGTGTATCAGGTAAAGATCGATATAGTCAAGGCCGAGAAGTTCAAGCGAGGTCTCCACCGCCTTGATCGTCTTTTCATAGCCTCTGTCGACGACCCAGTGCTTCGTGGTGACGAAGATATCCTCTCTCTTTACTCCGCTCTCCCTGATACCGGCTCCGACTGAAGCCTCGTTGCCGTATGCGGATGCGGTGTCGATATGACGGTATCCCGCGAGAAGCGCTTCCCTTACGCAGTTTCTGGTGACATCCCCGTCCGGAGTCTGCCATGTCCCGTATCCGATACCCGGGACCTTTACCCCATTGTTAAGCGTAAAAGTATCGTTGAAATTCTTGATCATGTCTTTCCTCCTGAAAATCTCGCAAAAAGTCCCGGATCCGCGGACCCGTGCCTCATTCTGCTTTTCATCCGCCGTTTCCTGCCGGAAACACCGGTACTGTAAAATACTATATCACTTATTATCTCTTAGTCAAGAGAAAAACGCCATTTTCCGCCGGTTACCCGGAAACAGTGATATATCCCCGAACATTTTTAAAACATTTTCGTCCTCGCTTGACAGAACACATACTTCGTGATATGATGTATTATGTAAAAGGAGGTATGGTATGGACGCTCAGCTGAAACGGGGCTTGCTCGACGTCTGCGTTCTGGCCGCCATAAAGGACGGCGATTCCTACGGTTATAAGATCATCAAGGATCTGAGACCGTATATAGAACTGTCCGAATCCACGCTTTATACCATACTTAAGAGGCTGGAGACGGGCGGAATGCTGACGGTGAGATCCGCCGAACACGAAGGAAGACTACGTAAATACTATCACATAACGGATGCCGGGATGAGGCGCATAGAGGAATTCAGAAGCGAATGGGCCGAAATGATATCCGTCTATCAGTTCGTAATCAAGGAGGAGCATAATGGATAAGCAGCAGTTTCTGTCTGAACTGCGGAATTCCCTGTCCGGAATCCCGCGGGACGAACTTGAGGAACGTCTGTTGTTCTACAGTGAGATGATCGATGACCGGATAGAAGAGGGCATGTCCGAGGAGGAGGCCGTGGCCGGCATAGGCCAGGTCGGCGATGTCGTAAATCAGATCCTCTCCGAAGTACCGCTGTCCGATCTCGTAAAGGAGCGCTTCAGGCCCGGACGCTCATTGAAGGCATGGGAGATAGTTCTGATAATACTCGGAGCTCCGCTCTGGCTGCCGCTTCTCATAGCCGCCGCGGCGGTGATCCTGTCGCTGTATATCGCTCTGTGGGCGGTCGTCATATCTCTTTGGGCTGTCGAGGTGTCGATTTGGGTATGCGTGCCGGCAGCGATAACGCTCGGGATCGTATGCGCGGTACGCGGCCACGCGGCCGCAGCCCTCGGCATGTTCGGCATTGCTCTGTTCTGCGTCGGGTTTTCCGTGTTTTTCTTTGTTATATGCGTCGCGGCTTCACGCGGACTTGTCAGACTGGCAAAAGCGGCGGTGCTTGGTCTTAAAGCCAGGTTCGCCCGGAAGGAGGAATCAAAATGAAAAAAGGGCTTATCATAACGGCAATCATCCTCTGCGCAGCGGGACTCGCTGTATTCGCGGCTGCATTCATTCTGTCCGGCTTCGATATCTCGAAACTGGGAACAGCTGAATACGTAACCAACACATACGCTCCGGACGGTGAATTCAGAAACATTGAGATCAAAACACCGGTGACAGACATTGTTTTCATACCGTCGTCCGACGGGAGACTCAGCGTCGAGTGCACGGAGATCAAAAACGCCACTCACAGCGTTTCCGTCGAAAACGGTACTCTGCTGATAGAATGCAATGACACCCGCAGCTGGTTTGAGCGCATCAGTCTTTTCGGCAGACCGCTGACAATGACTGTCTGTCTGCCTTCGGACACGTTCGGAACTTTGAAGATCGAAAACAGCACGGGAAAGGTATCGGTCCCCGGCGGTTTCTCCTTCGACGGAGCCGAGATCAGCGTAAGTACGGGAAGCGTATCGTTCTGTTCGAATGTGCAGGGACTGCTTAATATATCCGCGTCCACCGGTTCAGTCAGAGTAACGGGAACCGAAGCCGGCGCGATAAGCGTATCCGTCGCAACCGGTTCCGTCACCTCGGAGGACATTTCATGCAAAGGTCCTTTTTCCGTAAAAACGAGTACCGGACATACTTCCCTGAAAAACGCTGAATGCGTTTCCCTCAAAGCTGAAAGCCGGACCGGATCCGTCGATCTTGAAAACGTCACCGCTTCGGAAAGCTTCTCGATAGATACCAGGACCGGAGCTGTGCATTTCAACAGATGCGATGCAGATCAGATCAGGGTAGAGACTACCACCGGCTCCGTTTCCGGAACGCTCCTTTCGGATAAGATCTTCAGCGCGAAAACTTCCACCGGCTCAGTTCGCGTGCCAGACTCGGCATCAGGAGGAAGATGCGAGATCACGACATCCACCGGAGGCATAAATATCGAGATCGCAAAGTAACATTGACAGATCTTCTGTGAGCCTTCCGCGCTCCCCCTCCGTTCTAAAGGACGGACTGGGAGCGTTTTCTCTTCTTAACCCCATGGATTGATCATAAAACTTAATGATTTCCAGACGTATAATCATCCGTGACTTATCTTAATGCCGTTTCTGTAATATCTGCGGACGTCTTTCCCTGGACACGCTGAGATCATGCGGATTCCAGCAGTACAGAAAAGCCACAAAACAATCAACAATTATATTGTTATCACAGATGAAATAGGATATCGAGAAATCTTCTGGATCCCGTATGTATCGTATTTTGGAGAGCCGAGAGGCGGAAAAAGGCCTGAACCGCGGTCACATCGGCTGCTTTTGATTGTTTTTTCAGCCTCCCGTTTTTGATTGACTTTAGTATTTGCGTATGCTACACTATATAAGGTGAAGTCTAATTATTTGCGCCCCGCCTCTGCGGACGCGCAAGATCAACGGAGGATATCATCCTATGAAAAAACTGTTCAGGATCGCCGCTGCGGTACTGTGTATGGTGATGTTCCTCGGCGCCTTCAGCATGATCGCCGCCGCGGAAGGAACAGATGAGATCGATGCCAGGATCGTCTCCGCCGACACCCAGGTCTACGGCGGCGGC
>JAGDBK010000048.1 GCA_017959065.1 Clostridia bacterium
AAAGACGCTTTTTAAACTCGGTAGCCGCCGCTCGGGAGAAAGTGAGCATCAGCATCTGTTCGTGCGTGACGTCCTCCATAAGCAGAAGAGAGGCGCGCTGGTGGACAAGGACACGGGTCTTCCCGCTGCCGGGACCCGCGGCGACAACGATGTATTTTGAGAGCGAGTCGTTTATGATTTGAGTCTGTATTTCCGAAAGACTGTCAAACAGCCTGCCGTACTTTTCCGGAGTAATGTTTTTTTCGATCTCACGGGCCCGGTCTCCCTTGAAATATCTTGATATGAATTTGCGGAAATCCATTTGGAAATAGTCTTTTACAAATTCCAGTGCCTTTTCGTAATCGGAGACCATAAGATTTGCGTACTCGCCGACGATATGAATCTGCCTGATCTTCATCCTGTAGTATTCGTCAAGCAGTCTGTAGTCATCAGCCTTGAATCTTGCTTTGTTATCGGTCACGAGACGCCTTATCTCCATACCGTTGTAGATCACAAGGAAACCGCCCTCGATCTTCAGAGCTCCGATCTTTGACAGATACAGAAGGGCGTCTTCCATGTCCGAAACGGTGGTCTTTACGGGAGAGATCTCCATTCTCGGCGTGTCATTGTATTCATTGAAAAGACCTACAAGGGAAAACTCCACCCGCTTTTCATCGCTGACATTCGGGATGTCAGAGGCTCTCCGGTAAAGGGTCTCTAAAATGAATCTGCACAGTTCGATACGGGTCTCGTGCTTCGATATAATCTTCGCAAGTTCCATTGAAGGAACCACGGTGACGTATCCGGTAGATTCATCCTGGTCTTTGCGGATGTAGTTCTTGATCGTCAAAAAATAGAGCAGTGTTCTGAGATTTTTGACGGTGGAAAAATGAAGTCCCTCCTTCAGCGCCGCGTCGTTGATTTCCTTAAGCGAGTGATCGCAGCCCTCCTCGGTGAAGTGGTCGATAAGGAATCTCTCCAGTTTGGCAAAACGCTCCAGCAGCTGCCGGGGCCTGTTTTCGGAGTCGGAGCTGAAGATATAGGCTGACATGTCCAGCATATCCGCAAGTATCTTTTCCTGACGCATCATGTTGACTGCGTCGATCACGTCCTGCTTGTCCAGCCCCAGCGTGTCCGCGAGATAATCCACCCGGCTCTCGGCGTCATCGTTACCGGCCTCGGCCCTGCTTCGTGTGGATACGAGAGCCTTTATTATTCGCTTCGCGTCGGTCTTCTGCCGGTCTGTGGAAAGTAGGCGCGATCTGTCTATGCGGAAGGATGCCTCCTGCATATTCTTTACCATTATGCTTGTCGCGTATACGTGCGGAACGTTTTGACCGCGCTTTACGAAGCCTGCGGTCTCAAGCGCGGCGACTGCGGTCTTTACGCGTGTTTCCACGTCGGAAACGCTGTCGTCCCAGCCTGCCTGGCGGGCTATTTCAAGCGGAGAACAGCATACCGTCGGGCGGATCCTGGTCAGGTCCTTTATTGCCTTCCAGACCTGCTGGATCTCACTGATGCTGAGTTTGGTCTGGTTCAGCAGAATGAAATGCTTGTCAAGATCGTCGTTGTTGAAGAGCACGTAGCATTCCGCGTTCAGCCCGGGGTCCCGGCCGGCGCGGCCTGCTTCCTGAACGTAATTTTCAAGCGAGTCAGAGATGTCGTAATGGATTACAAGGCCGACATCCTTTTTATCGACTCCCATCCCGAAGGCAGAGGTGGCGACAATTACCTTTACGTCGTTTTTGATAAAGGCTTCCTGGTTCTGGACCTTTTCTGTCGATTCCATTTTCCCGTTGTATGGGAGCGCCGGAAATCCGTCCGACGTAAGCTTTTCGGCAAGTTTCTCGGAGCGTCCTGTGCGCGATACGTAGACGATGGTCGGACAACCTCTCCGAGCAATAAGATTGCGCAGAGTGTTGTACTTTTCTTCTTCGGTTTCCCTGAAAAGGACAGAGTAGCGCAGGTTCTCCCTGGAAGCGGAAGAGGCAAATAGCTCAAGATCAAGATCAAGCTTTCTTTTGAAATAATCTCGGATATCGCTGATTACCTTCTGTTTGGCCGTGGCGGTGAAACAGGATACGGGGATCGGTCTTTTGTCCGTTTTCTTTTTTTGCAGTTCCCGAATAAAGTCGCCGATGTAAAGGTAGTCCACTCTGAAATCCTGTCCCCATGCGGAAAAGCAGTGAGCCTCGTCGATAACAAAGCGGTCTATGTTTCTTGAAAGAAGCATTTTCTCGATTGATCGCGAGCGAAGAAGTTCGGG